>JADFGH010000155.1 GCA_022567775.1 Pseudomonadota bacterium
CGGTGCGTCCCATGTACTGGCCACAAGCGGCGGCACCTTGCGCGCCCGTTACGTGATATTGGCGACCAACGGCTTCACACCGGAGCATCTGCTGCCCGCTTTTCGCGCCAGGACGATGCCGATTATCAGCGCCATTGTTGTCACCCGGCCACTCAAGGATGACGAACTGGCTGCACATGCCTGGCGGACAGAATCACCGGCAATTACGTCTTATGGCCTTCTGAATTATTTTCGCATGCTCCCTGACAAACGATTCATGTGGGGAGGTCGTGGAGCGTTCAATGGGGCGCCCGGTGCTGCCGCGAAAAATTTCGAGGCATTGATTGCCCGACTTCACGAAGTGTTCCCCGAGTGGCGCAACATCGGGATCGATTACCGGTGGCATGGACTCATTTGCATGACGCGCAGGATGACGCCCGCCATCGGCAGGCTGGACGAAGATCCGTCAGTCTTTTTTGGTTTCGGCTATCACGGAAACGGCGTGAATACCGCAACCTGGACGGGGCAAAAACTTTCCGACTGGCTTGGCGGCAGCAGGATCGGCGATCGAAGATCTCCTGATTCTCTGCCCGCGGCGGTGCGGGGACTAAGCGGACGATTTCCGCTGCCATCGCTGCGATTGCTGTACGTGCAGGCGCGCATCGCGATGTTTCGTTTCACGGACTGGTTGAAATAAGAGAGAACGATCAGAAGTTGAAATTGAATCCGAGTGAGATCACCGGATAGGCTTTCAGGTCCTCAACTTCGGCTTCAAGTTGCAGCCGTTCGTCTTCGAGGGCAGTACGGAACTCATCACCAAGAGGACCTGGGTCATTTGCCAGCGTTCCATCTGAAGTGAGTACAACGATTGGTTCTCCGTGCAGGAGAACGCCGAAATCAAGGGAAAGGCCAAGCCGTCCGACTAAATTGAAGTCGAAGCCGGCGCCAATGTATGGTGCAACGCCTTCGAAGGACGTTGTACTGCGCAACGTTCCAACGTCAGCGGCAGAATAAGGAAACGGATTGTCGCCAAGCATGTAGTCGCTCATATCCTGGCTGACCAGCTGCACTTCGTTGCCGTTGGCATAGGCCCCAACGGTCATGCGAAACGGGCTTAACGGGAAACGGAAATTTGCCGTTAGAAAATAGGTTTCGAGGGCGAGTATTGCATCGTAATTAACGCCGGCCTGCGACCCGGTGTCCTTGTAGTCGTACTTATTGGCGCCAGCACGAAGGTCGAACCACGGAATCGGACGCCAGCTTGCCTCGAGGCCGAGTCCCAGGGTACCTGCCTTGACACCGAACCAGAGATTGTCGTCGGCCATTGCGTTGTTGCCGGGCAGCAGTGTCACAGCCAGGACGACGGCTGTTGCGAAAAAAGTTTTCATGATCGAACTCCGAATTGCCCAAACGGTAATCCAATAATCAGCCTGGAAAGGTTAGCCGGGTAAGCGCAGTGTGGCTGTGTTGTGCATCACAGGCTGCAAGGAAAATGCGCCGGAGTGCTTGCTACGCAGGTTTTCAGGGCAATTTGCCGATACTCGGGAGACGCAGAAATCGCGGTATGGGCATATTGTTAAATAGCGCAAGTCAGATTTGTTCGAAGTCCTCTTTGTAGCGGACCGAGCAGTCAGGACAAACATAATCGTCCGGCAGTGACTGAAAGCTGGTGCCGGGTGGATATCCTTCATGCTCGTCACCGGCATCTTCGCTGAAAACATAACCACATTCCGGACACTTGAAATCGGTCATGGCTACTGTTGTCCAGCAGGCCCGGAGAGTTCGGGTGACCCGTACTTGCGGTAAATCATCTCTTTCCTGCGGGGGTCGATATTGATTTTGTCGAGGTCACCGTTGACGTGGGGTAACGCCAGCAGCTTCTTGTCCATTACCCAGTACCAGAGCCACGGCACGTAGGCCAACAGGTAGGAGCCGAAATAACCGTTCGGCAAGCTCGGCAGATCTTCAAAGTGACGCAGTGACTGATAGCGGCGCAGGGGGTGCGCGTGGTGATCCGAATGTCTTTCCAGGTGAAACAGGACCAGGTTACTGAAGATATGATTACTGTTCCATGAATGGTGGGGCTGGCAGCGTTCGAACTTTCCGTTTTCGTCTTTGAGGCGCAATAAACCGTAGTGTTCTATGTAGTTTGCGCTGGTCAGTTGCCACCACCCGAAAATGTTGTGGACAACAAGAAACGGAATCATCTTCCAGCCAAATGCGATTAACAGCCCAAGCTGAACCACGGCCGACAATGACATCGATTGCAGGATCTGGTTATCGGTGCTCCAGGCAGATTTGCCGCGGCGCTCCAGTCTTTCCTTTTCAATTGCCCAGGCACGCAGGAATGCACCGGGGATCTCGCGTATTGCAAAACGATAGATGCTTTCGCCCATGCGTGCGCTTGCAGGATCTTCCGGCGTGGACACATCCCGGTGGTGGCCGCGGTTGTGCTCTATCCAGAAATGACCGTACACGGGGACTGCCAAAACGATTTTCGCAAGCCAGCGCTCCAACCTGGATTTTTTGTGACCAAGTTCATGCCCGGTATTGATGCCGAGCCCGCTGGCGATGCCTGCAACCACCGCAAGGCCCAGAAAAGCCCACCAACTGAGGTCCTGTGTGCCCGCCCACCAGGCAGCGCCAATCAGGGTAACGAAATGCAGTGGCACCACTGCGTACGTCAGCAACCGATAGTAAAAATCCGCATCCAGTTGCGGCACGACTTCTTCCGGAGGATTGTTTTTATCCTCGCCCAGAATCATGTCGAGAATCGGTGCGACTACATAGCCCGTGAATAACGGGAACAACAGCCAGGCCTGGTTACCGGTCTCGGCATGCAACCATATGCCGAGGAAGGGCTGCAAAGGATAGAAAACGGAGAGCAACCAGAACCATCGTTTCCGATCAATGTAGTGGATGGCCTCGCCGGATGGCAGTGCCGCGGTATAGCCTTTCATTGCGTGGTCCCCGGTTGACTCATGCCACGCAATTATCGTCTTTTTGTGACCGTCTTCCAATGCGTACAAACCCGCTTCCTGTCGATTATCTATACAGTTCGCCAAGCGCCATTTGCGCACAACGGCGCGCAACGCGCCGGGATCGCAGGGCCGTAACGCGGTGATTAGCTAACTGTTGTGAGTGACCAGGGAGCGGACCATCTGCGCTGCGGGTAAATCGTGGTATCGTGTAAATGACTGATATAAATCGAATTAACATAAACAGGGGATTGCATTGATTAGCTTCGAGGGAACCGAAGACAGAATAGATAAGCGAACGGATTCGGAGCGGCGTAACTTTTCGTGGCAAACCGTGTTTTTCGGATATCTTCGTTCGCGCCGGCGCGATACACGCCGGACCGGCGAACTCGAACCACTTTTTACCGACTACCATCATCCGTGGCTGTTCTTCCTGGCCACCAGCATCATGTTGCTGAGCTGTTTTGACGCATTTTTCACGCTGCAATTGCTCGACCGGGGCGCCATAGAAATTAATCCCGTAATGGCTGCCGTCATCGGCGAAAGTGCACTGATGTTTTCCGTGACGAAAATGTTGCTGACGAGCTTCGGCGTCCTGGCGCTCGTGTTCATGGCGAGGTCGATGTTCATGAGCCGAATTCGCACCGGCCTGATCCTGACGTTTTTTTTCAGTTGTTATGCGGTCCTCGTCTGCTACGAATTCGTGTTCCTGATGGCCCAGAATTAGCTGTGCATTCCACAGATATTGTTTAAACAATATTTTGTTGTAATGCCGTAGGAGCCCGGCCTGCCGGGCGATCGATGCCTGATTGGTGCGCTCAAACTGAATCGCTCGCTGGGGCGAGCTCCTACAGCATTGCATTCCTTCTGCCCGGGGCATGAGCTAAACTAGCGCCCCTTTTTTTTGGCATTCGTCCGCCAAAATCTCCGGAATCCGGATTCTGCCCGCTATGAGCAATTCGCTGCAAGACCAATATGCTTCATCACCGCTGTATGGTGGCAACGCGCCTGCCGTCGAAGCGATGTACGAGACATATATAAGGAATCCGGATTCGGTCCCGGAGGGCTGGCGCCGCTATTTTCGCACGCTCGGTGGCGGGCAGGCCGAGGTTGCCCATGAACCGATCCGTCAGCGGCTGATTGAAAAGACCCGGATGGCGAGGACCAATGGCAAGGGCGTGGCGTCCGCTTCGGGAGGGGCCGTAGCCGCCGGCGAAAAGCAGGCCGCGGTTTCGCGACTGATCCAGGTCTACAGTCTGCGAGGCCACCAGGTCGCAGACATCGATCCGCTTGGAATCATGGAACGGCACACGCCCGGTGTCCTGAAACTCGACTACCTCGGGTTGACTCAGTCTGACATGGACACAGAGTTCTTTACGGGGGGTCTTGCCGGTACTGGCAGCCGCCGCATGAAACTCCGTGACATCCTGGATCTCCTGCGGAAAATTTACTGCGGCACGACAGGCGCGGAGTTCGCGCATGTATCAAGGGCGCGGGAGCGCCTCTGGCTGCGTAAGCATTTTGAACAGGGCATCCTCGGCGGTTTTCCCGACGCAGATCGATTGTGGTTGCTTGAGCAATTGATCGCGGCAGAAGGGATTGAGCGCTACCTGCATACGCGTTTTGTCGGCCAGAAGCGATTTTCCCTCGAGGGCGGAGAAAGCCTCATACCGATGCTGGCGGACCTTATCCAGCGAGGCGGAATGTCCGGAGTGAAAGAACTCGTCATCGGCATGGCACACCGCGGTCGCATCAACGTGCTGGTTAATGTCCTGGGCAAATCGCCTGAAGAACTCTTCGAGGAATTCGAGGGCAACGTCGATCCCGCCGACATGCAAGGATCGGGCGACGTGAAGTATCACAAGGGATTCTCGGCCGACATGCAAACTCCGGGCGGCCAGGTACACATCGCCCTGGCATTCAATCCGTCACATCTCGAGATCGTTAATCCTGTGGTTGAAGGATCGGTGCGTGCACGTCAGCAGCGTAGAGGGGACCTGGAACGGCAGGAAGTATTGCCGGTCCTGATCCACGGGGATGCCGCATTTTCAGCGCAAGGTGTCGTGACAGAGACATTTCAGATGTCACAGACCAACGGCTTCCGCACCGGCGGTACGATTCATATCGTCGTTAACAATCAGATCGGCTTTACCACCAGCAGGCTGCAGGATGCGCGCTCGACGCCGTATTGCAGCGACGTGGCGAAAATGATCGAAGCGCCGATCTTCCACGTGAACGGGGACGACCCGGAAGCGGCGTTGTTTGTGACCCGCCTGGCGCTGCAGTACCGGCAGAAATTCAGGAAAGATGTGGTGATCGACCTGGTTTGCTATCGCCGTCACGGCCACAACGAGGCCGACGAGCCGGCTGCGACGCAACCCGTGATGTATGCACGAATCAAGAAACACAAGACCACCAAGTCGCTTTATGCAGATCGCCTGATCGCCGCCGGCGTGGTCAAGGCGGCAGCTGTGTCGGCCATGCAGGACGGCTACCGCGATCGGCTCGATCGCGGAGAGCCGGTGCCGAAATCGACGCTTGGCATGATCGGCAATGAATTCACCGTGGATTGGCGCCCTTACCTCAATGCCGACTGGAAAGAGGAGGTGGATACGACACTTAGCCCGGGCAAAGTCGCCGCGCTTTCGAAAAAAATCACTGAATTGCCGCCGGGCTTTGTACTGCACGGCCGGGTGCAGCGCGTCATTTCTGATCGTATAAAGATGGCCGCCGGCGCGATCCAGATGGATTGGGGCTTCGCCGAGACGATGGCATATGCCGGCCTTATCGATGAGGGCATTGACTGCCGCGTGGTCGGACAGGACAGCGGACGCGGCACGTTCTTCCATCGGCACGCGGTACTGCATAACCAGGTAAACGGTCAGGAATATATTCCGCTGCAGTCGATCTCCACAAAAACCAATGCGTTCCGGATCATCGATTCGCTGTTGTCCGAGGAAGCTGTCATGGCCTTCGAGTACGG
>JADFGH010000156.1 GCA_022567775.1 Pseudomonadota bacterium
GGCATCAGAACTGGTCGGCAGTACGTAACGAGTACGCACAATTGCCGGATTCATTTCAGCGCACTTTCCTGAAACCCGGCTACGATACTTTCGAGTTCGAGTTTCCCGACCCCGATGGCGTTACGGTCTCGCTGGCGGACGAGAAATATGACGGCAAGGTCGTCCTGGTCATGATTGCCGGCACCTGGTGTCCGAACTGCAATGACGAAGCCAGGTTTATGGCGCCGTTGCACAAGGAATACCGTGACCAGGGGCTGGAGGTCGTCGCGCTGCTATTTGAACACTTCGAGGAACATGAAGTGGCTGCGGAACAGGTACGGAGATTTCGTGAGAAGTTCGATATCGAGTACGACACGCTGATC
The DNA here is from genome assembly GCA_022567775.1 of Pseudomonadota bacterium. Lineage (GTDB taxonomy): Bacteria > Pseudomonadota > Gammaproteobacteria > Steroidobacterales > Woeseiaceae > SZUA-117. Next base: position 363 of record JADFGH010000156.1, read on the forward strand.
GCCGGAATTTCCGACAAGATCGAAGCGGCCAGGGTATTGCCCGCATTAAGCGCGGTGCTCGCGTATCCGACAACCATTTTTATCGATCGCGGTGGCCGCGTACGGCAGATTCATACCGGGTTCTCGGGACCTGGCACAGGTGAGCACTACGAGGAGCTGCAGCAAGAGTTCAGAGACCTGATCACAACCCTGCTTGCGGAACCCGTGGACCTGATTGAAGCGCTGACTTCGGATCAGGCGCCGGCAGAATAAGAAACCGATAGTGTAAGAATTTCTGAATTGGACTGGAGGAAACAATGCCATCATTCGATGTTGTGAGTGATTTCGACGCTCACGAAGCAAGCAACGCTGTTGACCAGGCAAATCGCGAGGTCAGCAATCGCTTTGACTTCAAAGGCACGGGCTCGAAATTCGAGCTCGATGGGCAGCTGATTTCGCTAACCAGCCAGGCCGATTTTCAGCTCAAGCAAATGCTCGACATCCTGCGCCAAAAGCTGGCAAAGCGTGGCATTGATATCGCCTGTATGAAAGAGGAAGAGCCCGAAATCACCGGCAGCGAAGCGCGGCAGAAGGTTATCCTGCGGAAAGGCATCGAGACGCCGCTCGCGAGAGACCTTGTCAAGCAGATCAAGAGCAGCAAGCTGAAGGTGCAGACGGCGATCCAGGGCGACAAGCTCAGGGTGAGCGGCAAGAAGCGGGATGACCTGCAGTCTGTAATCTCGTTGCTGAAAGCAGCCGATATAGACCTGCCGTTGCAGTACGAAAATTTTCGCGACTGATAGAAAGGGTGCCGATGCACAAAGCGTTACGCAGGCAGGACATCACGTTTGAGGATAAACACCAGGCCTTGCGGGATGACGTACGCACGCTTGGCACGCTGGTCGGGGAGCTCCTGAAAGACCAGGGGGGCGACGAGCTTTTCGACGTTGTCGAGACCGCGCGCCTGAGATCGATTCGCCGTCGCGAAGGAAATGAGATTCCTGGTGAAGGGCTGGCCGAACTGGTCGGGGACCTTGATCTTTCGCTGGCGATGCAGGTCATCCGTGCGTTTTCAACCTATTTTCAGATGGTCAACACGGCGGAAAAAGTGCATCGCATTCGCCGCCGCAGGGCCTACCTGCAGGAAGTTGGCCAGTATCAGCCGGGCGGCCTCGAAGAAACCATGGTCAAACTCAAGGCCGCCGGGCTGGACCTGCCTGCGCTGCAAAATCTGCTCAACCGGATTTGTATCGAGCCGGTATTCACCGCACACCCGACCGAACCGACGCGCCGCACGATTCTTCGCAAGGAACAGCGCATCGTCAGGCACCTGATCGATATGCTCAATCCGACAATGACAGTCCAGGAAACCCACACCTGTCTTGAGAACATCAAGCTGGAGATGACGACCGGTTGGCAGACCGATGAAAACCCGTCGGAACAGATGACTGTTGCCGACGAACTCGAGCACGTAATGTTCTTCATGACCGACGTCCTGTACAGGGCAATGCCGCCGTTTTACGAGGATATTGAAAACGCGGCCATCCGGGTCTATGGCGATGAAGGGAAGCAACTGCAGGTCCCCGGGATGATCAGGTTCGCATCATGGGTCGGCGGGGATATGGACGGCAATCCAAACGTCAATGCCAAGACGATTCGCTCAACGCTCGCCCGCCAGCGGTCCCTGGTTCTCGATCTGTATTATCGGGAATGCCGCAATCTTTCGGCAAAACTCAGTCAGTCGATTCGTCGCATCGCCGTTGACCAGGTAATACTGAGTAAGATCGAACATTATCGCAGCATGTTTCAACAGGCCTACCACGCTGTGCCGGCGAGGCACAGGGACATGCCTTATCGCGTCTTTTTGCGTCTCGTACAGGCGAGACTGCAGGCTACCTACGATGATGACGCCTATCCCTATGAGAACGTTAGCCAGTTCCGCGCCGACATTCAGTTAGTCGCACAAAGCCTCGATGCAAACAAGGGGGAGCATGCCGGCTTGTTCGCTGTAAAACGCTTGTTGCGAAGGATCGATACCTTCGGTTTTCATTTTCTGACGCTTGACGTGCGGCAGGATGCGCTCGTGCACCGCCAGGTCGTCGGTGAATTGCTGGGCGAGGACGATTGGCTGGACTGGAAACCGGAGGATCGGGTAAAGCGAATCATCGAAGCGATTGAGTTACGGGATTCAGCACCGGATTCACAGAGCGTGAATGCACGCAAGACACTGGCTGTGTTCCAGGCGATTGCCTTATGCAAGCGCAAGTACGGCGATCACGCGATCGGACCATTCATTGTCAGCATGACACAGGGGCCGGACGACATATTGTCGGTGCTGCTGCTTGCCAACTGGAGCGAATTGCACAATCGTCACTTCGAAGTGCCGCTGGACATCGCCCCCCTGCTGGAAACCGTCGACGATCTTCACAAGGGGCAGGAAATCCTCCGGTCTCTCCTTGGAAACAATTTGTATCGAGCGCACCTGCAGCGACGATCGAATCGGCAGATCGTGATGATCGGCTACTCTGACAGCAACAAGGATGCGGGTCTTGCATCAGCGCGTTGGGCATTGCAAGAAGCACAGACTGATCTCGCCCGGGTCTTCAGGGAACATGATATCGAGCTGAATCTTTTTCACGGCCGGGGCGGCACAATCAGCCGCGGCGGCGCCAAAACGCACGCGGCAGTGCTCGGCGCGCCACCTGGCACGGTCAACGGCCGATTGCGCGTCACCGAACAGGGCGAAATCATCAATGAAAAGTACGGCCTGCGGGGAATCGCCTTGCGAACGCTCGAGCAGGCGGTGGGATCTGTCGCGCTGGCGACAGCGATGCCGGAACATCGTGGCAACGACATGCCGGAGTGGCACGAGATGATGCAGGTCATCGCCGATGTCAGCCGGGACACTTATCGTAAGCTTGTTTTCGAGTCGCCGCGGTTCTACGAATATTTTCGGCGCGGAACGCCAATTGATCTGATCGAGCGCATGCGAATCGGCTCTCGCCCGGCCTCGCGGCGCGGCGGCGAAGGGGTCGAGGATCTGCGGGCCATACCCTGGGTGTTTGCGTGGACGCAGACCCGGCTCATGCTGCCTGGCTGGTACGGTCTTGGAAGCGGCCTCGTCGCGGCAGGCAAGCAGTTTGATGACGCAGCATTCCGGGAGATGTTCAGTGAGTGGTATTTCATGCGGGCACTGACCGCCGATGCCGAGATGGTACTCGCAAAAGCAGACATCGGAATTGCGCGATACTACTCCAAGCTGGCCGGCGAACTGCACGAGGAGTTCTTTCCGATTATCGAAAAGGAATTCGAACTGACCTGCGAGTTGATACTTGACTATTCAAACCACGATGCATTGCTGGACGGCGATACCACGCTGCAACGGGCAATCATGCTGAGGAACCCCTACGTCGATCCGATGAGTTTGCTGCAAGTCGATCTGCTGGGCCGCTGGCGTGAAACAAACTACGAAGATCAGGATTTGTTCAGCGCCCTGCTTGCAAGCGTTAACGGTATTGCACAGGGATTGCAAAACACCGGCTAAAAGCCAAGGTATACAATCGCTCGCTGGGGCGAGCTCCTACGGGTTCAATCGTTACGCTCAATTCTTGCACTAAAGATCAATCCGCACCCGTCATTGTGCATACATTCTGCCGTAAAGGCGGATTGGGAGCGAGCTCCTACAGCTGTCGCAATACGGTCCACTGTCCTGTCTCGGTCTCCGATACCACTTTGCCCTTTGCCGAGATGCCGGCCTCATGTACTGAGTCGGGATCGCCGGTCAGCAGCGGATGCCATTCCGGCAGATCCTTGCCGTCCGCAAGTCGTCGATAAGCGCAACTATCCGGCAGCCAGTTAAACGTCTCGGGTTCGTCGACAGAAAGCACCAGGCAGCTGGCAACCTTTTTCGCACGCGCAGCATAATTGGTACAGCGGCAGGTCTGTGTATCCAGCAGCCGGCAGGCCACATCCGTGAAGTAGACGTCACCGGTTTCCTCGTCCTCGAGTTTCTGTAAACAGCACAGCGCGCAGCCGTCACAAAGTGACTCCCACTCAGCTGTAGACATCTCCGCAAGCGATTTGCGTTTCCAGAATTCATCCGTCATCGTTCGCTCTCATTAATCAGAGAATAACCGATAATTCATGAAAGCAGTTTTTCTCGACTTCGGAACCATGGGTGCGGCCGAGCTCGATCCGTCGCCGCTGGCGGAAGTGGTGCCGGATTTCGAGGTCTTTGACAGCACGCCACAGGAACTCGTGGCTGAGCGGATCGACGGTGTGGACTTCGTTTTTGCGAACAAGGCCCGTTTGACGAAGGAGATCATATCGAACGCCGGTAGCCTGCAGTTTATTGGACTAACCGCAACCGGCGTCGACAATGTCGATCTCGACGCCGCCAAAAATCACGATGTTGCCGTTTGTAATATTCGTGCTTATTGTACTCAGTCGATCGTTGAACACGTATTCGCGGTGTTATTGAATCTCACGCACAGTGTCCGTCAATACGATCGAATTGTTCGTGCCGGGGCATGGCAGCAGGCTGACAACTTTTGCATGCTCGAATTTCCGATTCGGGAACTATCCGCAATGACAATTGGAATCGTAGGCCTCGGCGTGCTGGGCACTGGTGTTGCGAATATGGCGCGGAAGTTCGGCATGTCGGTCATGGTTGCACGACGTCCTGGCCAGCCGGCAACCGCGGATGATGGCCGTTTTGATATCAGACATATCCTGCAACAGTGCGATGTCCTATCGCTGCATTGCCCTCTCACCGGGAAAACGCGCGGACTGATCGGCGCCCGCGAACTCGAACTCATGAAACCCGGCGCCATACTTATTAACACGGCGCGCGGCGGTTTGATTGATACCGCTGCACTGGTGGAGGCACTGAATAACGGCACGATCGCCGCAGCAGCCATCGATGTATTGCCACAGGAACCGCCGGTCGACGGTGACCCGCTGCTGGGCTACGAGGGCGACAATCTCATCCTCACACCGCATATCGCCTGGGGCACAGTCGAGGCGCGGCAAACTGCGATCAATGAAGTTGCCGCTAATGTACGGTCGTTTCTGGCGGGGGAAACGAGAAACAGAGTGGTCTGAATGGAATCGCTCGCCGGGGCGAGCTCCTTAAGTGCCTATGACTTGCCGCGCCCATCGCACGACCAAACGGACGCGAGGGGAGGAAATATCATATGCACTATCGAAAGCTATCCACCGGTATTGGTGTTGTTCCGGGCGGCCGAGTTCGGGTGATATACCCATCTCAACTTCTTCTTCTTCGGTCCTGGCCAGGAAATAGCGGGCAACTTTGCCCTGGTTGTACGGTCCTGTATCTGTAAATCGCTCACCCCAGTCGAAGGAAAGGTCCGTTATGCCGGTTTCTTCACCAACCTCGCGCACTGCTGCCTGCATCGGCGATTCACCAGCTTCGCGAATACCTTTTGGGAAATCCCAGTTCCGGTATGCGCGCAGCATTAACGTCACCCAGCCAGACTCCGTCTTGCGAACCAGGACAGCGCCGCAGGACAGTTTGTCAGGCTGTTCACCCATCA
>JADFGH010000157.1 GCA_022567775.1 Pseudomonadota bacterium
CTTAGACGGACATGGTGGAAACCCCTCCCCAAGCGAGCGGCATGATGAAGAACTTGCTGGTGAAATTCGCTTTCCTTTTACTCCTGCCCGGGCTATCCGGCTGTGGCGGCACCAAGGTGCTCAAGGAGCCCGAAGCACTTGCAGTCACGCAGTCGCTTGCGACCGCGTCGGATCGGCATCTCTCCGGAACGCTCGACTGGGTCATTTTTCGAGATGGTCCTGGCACGTGGGCAAGAAACGTGGACTGGGACGAGTACCTGATACGCGTCCAGAACCTGGGCGATGATTCACTTCAGATTACTAAGATCACTGTGGTGGACTCACTCGGTACCCGGATCGAAGCCCGTCAAAATCGAAAACAGCTGGTCAAAGGCACCAAGGAGACAAAGCGTCGCTACAAGGGTGAAGGATTGAAAGTCAAGGCGGGTGTCAGTGCCGGCACATTGCTGGCTGCTGGCGCCGTTACTGCAGCCACGGTCGCGTCTGCCGGAGCCGCAGTGGTATATGGCGGCAGCGCCATGGCGGCGGGAGTTGCCACCGGCCTCTTACTTGTGCCTGTCCTGGCAGTTGGCGGCATCGTTCGCGGAGTCAATAACAGCAAGGTCAATAGTCAAATTGAATCTCGACAAACGCTACTGCCAGTCGTGCTGCAGGAAGACGAGGAAAAATATCTCGATATCTTCTTTCCGTTGTCGCCGTCTCCCCTACAGATTGAGATCACTTATGTCGACTCCCGGGGAGATCACACATTGATTGTTGATACGCAAGCTGCGCTTGAGGGATTACACGTGGTACGAGCTGAAAAATGACGCTTACTGACGTGTCGTGCCGATCGACAGGGATCGCCACTCAACGCAAACGCCCCGCAACATACCTTGACTGACGGGATTGAAGCTCCTGCCCTTGATCCGGTGAATTCGGCGCTTGCTGGTTGCAGAACGCCCACGAATTCTGACATAGTGTGAGGGAGTTCACACCATCGTTCTGGAAACCGTGAAGTCTATCGGCCTTGTCGTACTTAAAGGTTATACTATCTACTGATATCTATCATGTAAGGAGCTTGTTGTGGCGGAATTAAAAGGACTCAAGAAACCAGTTAAACTCAAAGCTGATATGGCTGAATTTTGTGGCGTCAGCGAACTGCCTCGCACAGAGATCACGAAAAGACTTTGGAATTATATAAAAGCCCAGAAACTTCAAACCAAAACAGTTAACGGCAAACCGGAAAACGCGGGAAAATACATCGTAGCCGACGCAAAACTGCTTAAGGTATTTAAGAACACAAATTCCACCAGCAAGTCGGGCAACCTTACCGATCTGCGCAACATCAAGGAAGGCGACACCATCGACATGATGCAGATGGCTGCCGTGGTCAGTGCGAACGTAGAATAGCCAAAAGCACCTTTAACACTGTTTTTTTCTGACAGTGGTGGGTAGGATTCTAACTGGATGACCCCGCTTTACGCGGGGTTTTCTTTGTCCGGCGAATGTCCGGCCTGAGCTACGGCACCCGGGAACTGTCAGGCATCCCGCTAACCGCCGCCGTAAAGACAACATCGGTAGAACTGTTGAGTGCCGTCTCCGCGGAATCCTGCAGGATGCTGATCACGAAACCGACCGCAACCACCTGCATCGCGATATCATTCGGAATTCCGAACAACCCGCAACTAAGTGGTATCAACAAGAGCGAACCGCCGGCCACCCCCGACGCACCACACGCCGACAATGCAGCAACGACTGACAACAGCAATGCGGTCGCCAGATCGACATCGATGCCCAGCGTGTGCGTTGCTGCGAGCGTTAATACGGTGATCGTGATCGCAGCACCGCCCATATTGATAGTCGCGCCAAGCGGAATGGACACGGCATAGGTGTTCTCATCGAGTTTCAGGCGTTCGCAAAGTGCCAGGTTGACCGGAATGTTGGCGGCGGAGCTACGCGTAAAGAACGCGGTAACCCCGCTTTCACGCAAGGCAGTAAACACGATCGGATACGGATTCTGCCGCGTCTTTATCCAGACGATCAATGGATTGATGAGCAACGCCATGATCAGCATGGCACCCAGCAAGACGCTTAGAATGCGCACATAACCCTGCAGTGCCGCGAAACCGAACTCCGCAAGGTTGCCGGCAACCAGGCCGAAAATTCCGATCGGCGCCAATCGAATGACCACGCGCACAATCAGCGTGATCGCGTGAGAAATATCAGCCAGCATCCCGCGTGACGCATCCGATGCATGCCGCATGGTCAGACCCAGTGCGATACCCCAGACGAGGATGCCAATAAAGTTGCCGTTCATTATGGCGCTAACGGGATTATCGACAAGCTTGAATAACAGGTTGTCCAATACTTCACGGATCCCCTGTGGCGGACTGATGCTCACCTCGGAAATAGTCAGGATCAGCGTCGTTGGGAAAAGCTTGCTCATCAGTACGGCGAGGAAAGCGGCGCTTAATGTGCCAATCAGGTACAGGACGACGATGGGACGGAGCTGCGCATGGGTGCCTGGCTGCTGATTGGCCAGCGCCGCCGCAACCAGTACCAGCACGAGTACCGGCGCCACCGCTTTCAATGCCTGCACAAACAGGTTTCCGAGCAACATTGCAGAGCTGGCGGCATCTGGCCAGACCAGCGCCAGCAAGACTCCGGCCACAATGCCAACGGCAATCCGCAAAACGAGGTTGCCACCAAAGAATTTTTCAGAAAAAGTTAATTGCGACATCGGGTATGCATCAGTTAACGGGACAGCGGTGGGTCTGTCCCCTACTTGTTAATCGCTTCGCGGATCGCATTTGCGGTGTACTCCGCCCGAAACGCCACCATCTTCTTGCCGAGTTCGATCGCTTCTTCCATCGGGGCGATGTCGATGCCATTGATTGATGCAAGGTCTGCTTCGACACGTTCGTGGTAACGCACGGATGCCGGATCTGTCACCATCATCATCGCCGTTACCCAGATGTCATCGTGATGGCCGTCGCTTTTTGTTTCCGCAACGCCAAGCACGTCTTCCGTGTACTTTTCCGTCTCTTCCCAACCCGGGGTGTAAAACTCGATCACGAAGTGCGCAGTGACGCCCGAGCCGGCCCAGCGTTTGTTCAAATCCCCGGCAACCGCTGCCATCCCTCGTTGATTGCCACCACTATCTCCGATCAGGACGATATCTTTAAAACCATGAACCCGGAGGCTTTCGGCAATGTCGACAAGCAGGGCGTGATAGGTCTCGTCCCGCACTGTGAAGGTCCCGGGGTAATGCATCGCTCCCGAGGGTGGATCGATGCTGCCCTCGGGAACGAATGCAACAACCGGGGCACATAATGCATTGCCGAGGTCACGGGCGATCGCCGGACAAAGGGCGCGCAGGATTACATTGTGCTTGCCGGTCGCCAGGTAGGGTCCGTTTTCTTCAATACCACCGGTCGGAATAATGGCTGTCGAGTATCCACCTGCAATGAGGTCTCGCACTTCAATGTAAGTCAGTTCCTCCATCCACAAAGAGTCACTGGCCTCAATCGGGTTCGGCGCTGCGAGCTTTTCCTGTATCCGCCGTTCACGATCCGCGTTTTGTTGTGCTTCGCTGGTACAACCAGCGATCAGTAATATTGCCGTCAAAAACAGCCTGCCTGCACTAATCATCGAATGTAGCTCCCCCGGACGGACTGCCGTTCGCAGCCCGGCATTTACAGTACTACGACGGATCGATAGGAAATGTATCCACCGAGCAATAGTACTGAAACAAGAAATAATTGTTGAAATCGCTCCTCATCGATCTTCAAACGGACCCGGCGACCAATAGTCAGGCCGAGAATCGATGGCACGAGCGCAGACACGGATACTCGCACGTGCTCCATGGATATCAAGTCGTTTCTGCCGAGTGAGACAGCCAGCACGATGGTCGAAATTGCGAAAAATATGCCCATCGCCTGCACCAGCATGTCCCGCTGGAAGCCCATTGCCTGCATGAACAGAACCGAGGGCACCATGAATGAACCGGTCATCCCGGTCAGCATGCCATTGATGGCGCCCAACGGAACCGAGAGCGGCCGCTCCCATTTTCGCGGCACGCTGAAGCTGACTTTCAGCAATCGGGACAATGCGAAAACAAAGAGTATTGCGCCCAGCATCGCCGTAGGCCACTTGATGTTTACCACGCTCAGGTAGGCCGATGTAAACCAGATGAAAATCATGGCCACGAGAAAATACAGCCACATGCGCCTTACGATGTCTGCCAGGTAAGGACCAGAAGAGGCTTGCCAGATATTTACCACGATTGTCGGAAGCACAACAATAGCCAGCGCATCCAGCAGCCCGATCGTCAGCGTGAGGATAATGAGCGTGATGATCGGAAAGCCGAAGCCCACCACGCCCTTAACAAAGCCGGCAAGAGTGAACGCAACGGCAGCGATGGCTAGAATGTCCACAAGAGGCATCCTATCCGAGTCGCCTGCCGCACGGAAACACAGGTGGCGGGACCCGCCATGAAACCGAGGAATACTGACATGAGCCAGATCACCGCTATACTGCAATCAGGCACGGTTGCCACACTGTCAAACGGCCGCCATACCTGGACTGCCGACGAACCGTTGGCTGCCGGCGGCACGGATACCGGCCCGAACCCTTACGAGTTGCTGTTAAGTTCACTGGCTGCGTGCACCTGCCTGACGATTGCCATGTACTGCAAACACAAAAAACTTTCGTTGCGATCCGTCCGCGCATCGTATGATTTTGCACGAATTCACGCCGATGATTGCGAGGACTGCGACATGCCGGACAGGGGATTCATTGAACAGATTACCAGCAACGTCCACATCTCAGGCGATTTTGACGATGCACAGAAAAAGCGGCTTGCGCAGATCGCACAACGGTGTCCGGTGCACAAGACACTGGCTCATGGCATCGCATTCGAGGACAATGCGACGTTTGATTAACGACCGAATACCAGCGTTTGAGGAATCATGTCTGAATTGAATTTGTCTGTTGAGGATGGCATTGCGCGCTTGCAGCTGAATCGCCCCGCCGTATTGAACGCGTTATCGCCAGGTCTGTTGCTGGAACTGATCGACAGATGTGACGAACTTGCCCGTGACGAGATGACCAAGGTTGTCGTGCTGGAAGGCTCAGGCAAGCATTTCTGTGCCGGCGCGGACCTGCCACTATTTATCAAGCGTATGGAGACGGATCCGCACGGCACTGCCGACCTTGGTCGCCGCGCGGCGGAGGCGCTTGCAGCAATTCCCCAGATCACGATCGCAGCCATCAAGGGTTACTGCATCGGGGGTGCGCTGGTGCTTTCTGCTGCCTGTGATCTCAGAATTGCCGCCGACAACAGCCGCTTCTCCATTCCCGAGCTCGATGCCGGAATACCACTGTCCTGGGGAGGCATGGCGCACGTCGTGCGACTGGTCGGAGAGTCACTGGCAAACGACCTGATACTGACCTGCCGGCGATTCGACGCTGATGATGCTCTGCGTGCCGGATTCATCAGCCGGATTATTTCGGCTGGAGAATTTGCAGAAGAGGTCACGGCGCTGGCGGAATTAGTCGCCGCCAAGCCACGCATCGTACTGAGGCAAACCAAACGGAAACTGATAGACATTCGAGCGGGCACCTTCGATGCACGGGACGACGCGGCCGAGATGATCGCCGCGATGGCAGATCCCGAGGCAATGTCGATCGGCCAGGAGTATATCCGCAAGAATATTGGAAAATGACATGAGATTACGAGCCGAAGTTTAGCGATCGTCCCGGCGGGCGATGTTCATGGGATAGCAGTGGGTCAGGCCCGGCTTTCCGCCATCCTCACTTTTCCAATAATTGCCTCATTACCCGGTGCCGGTT
>JADFGH010000158.1 GCA_022567775.1 Pseudomonadota bacterium
GCCAGGATACGAGACCTGGTATGACGGATCTGCCGATTACACCGGCAATGCGGGTGTCTGGGCCCCGATGTCGGCAGATCCTGAACTGGGGCTGGTCTATCTGCCAGTGGAAGCACCGACCGGGGACTATTACGGCGGACCCCGTCACGGTGCGAATCTGTATGCCAACAGCCTGGTCGCACTGGATGTCCTGACCGGGAAATTGCGCTGGTATTTCCAGCTCATTCACCATGACATCTGGGACTGGGATAACCCGACGGCGCCAATCCTCGCCGATTTGCCTGACGGCCGAAAACTGGTGGTTCAGCTGACCAAACAGAATTTCGCCTACACATTCGATCGGGAAACAGGCGAGCCCATCTGGCCGATCGAAGAGCGGCGTGTTACGCAAACCGACGTTCCGGGCGAGTGGACTTCGCTGACACAGCCCTTTCCCACGAAGCCGGCAGCGTACGATCGCCAGGGCGTCAGCAGCGACGATCTGATCGCGTATACGGCGGAGATTCGTGCGGAAGTCAGCAAGGCAATCGGCCCCTACCGGATCGGACCCTTGTTTACGCCACCGTCCGAGCACGAAGCACCGGACGGTACCAAGGGCACCTTGAGCATGCCCTACGCCACCGGCGGTGCAAATTGGGAAGGCGGGGCCTACGACCCGGAGACAGGATTACTGTATGTACCCTCCGCGACCTATATGAACCTGCTTGCGCTCAGTAATGAGCCGGAGGCATCCGACATTCAATTCATCGCTGAACCGGAAAACGCGCCAACCGTGTTTGGTCTCTTATTGAACAAACCGCCACTTGGCCGCATTACCGCAATTGACCTGACTACCGGTGATCACGTGTGGATGATCGCCAACGGCGATACGCCAAAAGCGTACACAGATAACCCGGCACTTCAGGGTATCGACCTGCCGCGCACCGGCAAGCCGACGCGCGCAGGAATCGTAGTAACCAAATCGCTGCTATTCGCCGGCGAAGGCTGGGGGACGGTCGGCAACATCAGGGGTGATCCCGTTTTTCGTGCGCACGACAAACAGACCGGGGAGATACTGGCCGAAATCGAATTGCCGGCAACGCAGGCCGGCCCGCCGAGCACCTATATGCTCAACGGGCGCCAGTACATCGTGATGATGGTCATGGATGGGGAATCACCGGCGGAACTTATCGCGCTCGCACTACCTTGGGCGAGCCTGCAGTAGCAATCCAGGGGAAGAATCATGAGAACAGGAAATATTGGCATGGCATTGCTCGTAACCATTCTGCTAGCGGGCGCACAAACAGCGACTGGCCAGCAGGATTGGGATGCGATCGAGGTGACGGTGCACCCGGTGTCCGGTAGCGTGAGTTATATCGAGGGCAGCGGCGGTAACATCGGCCTGTTTGTCGGCGATGATGGTGTTTTCCTGATCGATGATCAGTATGCGCCGCTGACCGACAAGATCGTCGCCGCGATTCGCACGGTATCGTCAGAGCCGATCCGCTTCCTGGTCAACACGCACATGCATCCGGACCATACGGGCGGCAATGAAAATTTCGGCAAGATGGGCACGTTGATTTTCGGTCACGAAAATGTGCGCAGCCAGATGGCCATCGCCGGTTACACGCAGGAACCGCCACTGATTACATTCAGCGAAGACATGTCGTTTCACATCAATGGCGAAACCGTCCACGTTTTCAAAACACCGAACGCGCACACTAACGGCGACGTCTACATCAAGTTCGAAGCATCGAATGTGATTCATGCCGGCGATGTGTACCGGACGACCTCCTACCCTTATATCGATACCAGCAACGGCGGCAGTTTTCTGGGCACGATCAAGGCCTACGATTTGTTGATTGAAGTATCCGACGCCGATACGAAAATCGTGCCGGGCCATGGTGTAATTTCGAACGTCGAAGACGTCAGGGCGTTCCGCGACATGCTGCTCGTCATTCGTGACCGGGTTGCTGGCGCAATAAGAGAAGGCCAGTCGCTTGAGGAAGCACAGGCAGCCGGACTGACGGCAGAGTATGACGAACGCTGGGACAGCGGCCGGCGCATCGGTAGCGCAGCTACATTGATCGAGTCTGTCTACACTGAAATGATGAATTAATTTGCACCCGTTCGTAGGAGCCCGCCCCAGCGGGCGAAATGGAAGGACACGAATGATGAGCAAGAGAATGATCGTGGCATTGGCGCTGGCTGCAGTTTCCTGCAGCACCTTCGCCGATCCGCGAATTCTGCCCATGCGCGAACGCGCCGCGGTGATCGATCGCTGGCTGACGGTACGCGTGCAGACGGTCCTGCCGGAGCTGATGCGGCGCACCGGCATCGATATGTGGGTCATCATCTCGCGGGAATACAATGAGGACCCGGTCATTCGCACGTTCCTGCCCTCGAAATGGCAGTCGGCGCGCCGCCGCACGATTTTGCTGATTTACGACCCGGGCGAGGGCGAGCCCCTGGAAACACTGGCGGTCGCACGCTATGCAGTCGGCGAGATGTTCGCACAGGCCTGGGACAAAGAGCTGCATGGAGAGCAGTGGGCACGGCTCGCGGCGTTGATCGAGGATCGTGATCCGCAACGCATCGGCCTGAATTTCTCCGACACGTTTGCGCTGGCGGACGGCATTTCGCAAACGGAATATAAATTGTTCCACCAGGCGCTGCCCCAACGTCTGCATGATCGCGTGGTATCCGCGGAGAAACTCGCGATCGGCTGGCTCGAGACACGGACGGCCGACGAGATGGCCGTCTACCAGCAAATCGTGCGCATTGCCCATGAAATTCTTGCCGAGGGCTTATCCGACCAGGTCATTCAGCCGGGCATCACAACGACCAACGATGTCTCGTGGTGGTACCGCGATCGCATCAGGGAGTTGAAGCTGACGACCTGGTTTCATCCGTCGGTTTCGATTCAACGTGCAGAGCAGCCGGCGATCGATATGAAAGCGGCGATTGCCTCGCGGCACGACGACGACGTCATCATGCCTGGCGATTTGCTGCATGTTGATTTCGGCATTACCTATCTCAGGTTGAATACGGACACGCAGCAACATGCTTACGTATTGCGGCCGGGCGAAACAGAAGCGCCTGAAGAATTGCGGCTTGCACTGAGCCGGGGCAACAGGTTGCAGGATATCCTGACCGGCCAGTTCATCGCCGGGCGCAGCGGTAACGAGATTCTTGGGAGCGCGCTGGCAGTCGCGAAAGATGAAGGCATCACCGCGTCGATTTACACCCACCCAATCGGTTTTCACGGCCATGCCGCAGGTCCGACGATCGGGCTGTGGGACCAGCAGGGCGGGGTGCCGGGCCGCGGTGATTACCCGTTGTATCCAAACACGGCGCATTCAATCGAGTTGTCTGCAGAAACAGAGATAGACAGTTGGGACAAGCCGGTGCGAATCCAACTCGAGGAAGACGCTTTCTTCGACGGCGAGAACATTTATTACATTGACGGGCGGCAGAGGGAGTTGCTCCTGATCCCGCGCGTCGCCCCCGTGCAATAGCAGGGAATACCCTATGAAAAAACAGATCCTGTCACTCGCGCTGACAATCTTTGCATTGAGCGCTCATGCAGATATCCGCGAATTAATAGACGAAGACGTTCTGAAGCAAATTGCCGAGGAAACATCGGGCGAGGCCGCCAAGAGAAATCTTGACACGATTACCTTGCAGCATCGCATGCGCGCGAGTTCGCAGTTCGACAACGCTACGCAACATATTTTGAATCAGCTCCGACACTACGGACTTGATGATGTCGAACTCCTGGAATACCCGGCTGATGGCCAGACGATGTTCGGCACACAGAAGTCGCGTCCGGTCTGGGATGTTCGGTCTGCGGAGCTGTGGGAACTGACCGAAGTCAACGGAGAAACAGTTCGCAGCCGCCGGCTGGGCGACTGGGATTCCGTGCCGCTGACGCTGGCGCAGGACAGTTTGTCAGGCGAGGCGACTACCACGCTGGTTGACATCGGGGCCGGAACAAGCAATGCCGATTACGCGGGCAAGGAAATAAGGGGCAAGCTGGTCCTGACTTCAAGTCAGCCTGAAAGTGTCGTGGAGCGTGCAGTGGGTGAATTTGGTGCCGCCGGCATTATTTCCTACGCACCCAACCAGCGCTCGGCCTGGTGGAAAGAAGATGACCGGCTGGTTCGCTGGGGGCACCTGGACAGTTTTCCGGAGACGGAGTCGTTCGGCTTCATGATCTCACTCGGTGAAGCGAGGAAACTGCAAGCACGCCTGGCGAGCGGCGAACAAATTCTTCTTCACGCGCGGGTCGATGCCAGCCATCAAACCGGCGTCTACGGATTTGCGACGGCGGCAATTCGTGGCACGGACAGGGCTAACGAAGACATTCATTTCACCTGCCATCTCGATCATCCACGTCCGGGTGCGAATGACAATGCATCAGGCTGCGTGTCCATTCTCGAAACGGCCCGCACCCTGAATGCACTGGTGCAGGAAGGCATCTTGCCGAGGCCATCGAGAACCATCCGCTTCCTGTGGCCGGCGGAAATAGAAGGCAGCATCATGTACCTGAGCTCGCACCCGGATGTCTCGCGCATCAAGGCCAATATTCACATGGACATGGTCGGCGGCGGGCCGGTGACGAAGGCTATCTTCAGGATATCCGGCGGGCCGATCAGCGTACCTTCGTTCATCGCCGATCTCGGTCATGAGATCGGACACTTCATGAACGAACAAACCGAAGGATTCGCGAGCGGCGACACCGTCGATTTTCCATTGAATGCGCCGGAGGGCGGAAAAGAGCCGTTGCTGGCCCTGATGGAAGGCCTCGACATGGGCAGCGATCACGACGTGTTCTTCGAAGGCAGCTGGGGTATCCCGGGACTCTATTTGCACGACTGGCCGGATCGCTACATCCACACCAATTATGACCTGGCAGCAAACATCGACCCGACCAAACTGAAACGCGCTGCCTTCATCGGCGCGGTCAGCGCATGGTTCCTCGCCAACATGTCGGACGAAGACGTGCCTGCTGTCCTGTCTCTACTGGAAAGAAATGCTTTGGCCCGAACGGCGGATTTGCTCGAGCGTCGCGCGCAACTGAACGCGATCGACGCGATCGCTGTAACCGACATTCATTTCACGGTGGAGCGCCGCAAGGTTCACAGCGTAGAGCCATTCGCCAGGCTGTCTGAAGAGGCCCATGGAGAGGCAATGCAGTACCTTGCCGATCTGGCGAAGCTCGTTGCAGTGCCGCAAATCGCGGGTATCGCCGGCGCTGGCAGAAACCAGACCGTTTACGAAAGGAATCCGGAAATCAAGGGACCGATGAGCGCCTTCGGATACTCCTACCTGCAGGATCATTTGCCGGAGGATGAATATTCCGAACTGAAGTTACGGAGTTACAGGGGAACCTGGGGCAGCAGCGGTCAGTATGTCTACGAAGCACTTAACTTCGTCGACGGCCGGAGAACCGTCAGCGATATTCGCGACTGGCTGACCGCCGAGCTCGGCCCGGTGCCACTAGCATTCGTCGAGGAGTACCTGGCAGCGCTCGAAACAATCGAGGTGATCCAACGAATTCCGTAGCCCGCCTGTAGGAGCCCGCCCCGGCGGGCGATTTGAGATGATTCGCCCGCCGGGGCGGGCTCCTACAGGCGAGTTCCTGCGACTGACTCAAAATCGCGACGATGTGATCCACACATCCATCCGCGCCGTGCTCATTTCGAAGTCTGCATTTACCTCCGGATCTGATTTTCCCTGCGCGGCCAGTGCTGCCTTCAGGCCGTGCAGTGACCAGACGTCGTGCGGGTGATCTGTGAGCTCGACGCGATATTCTTTTTCGGCATC
>JADFGH010000159.1 GCA_022567775.1 Pseudomonadota bacterium
ACCGGCCCGGCAAGGTTATCCGGCGACTGATGCAATAACAATTAAAGAATCGCCCGCTTAGGAAGGGCTCCTACGATCGATTGTAGGAGCCCTTCCTAAGCGGGCGATTACAGCCTATTCGATGTCCCTGATTGCCGCCACGGCAATCTCTGACACCCTGCTCCCCAACGCGGTCGCGGCGGCGCCGGTCGAGTTGCAGAAAACGACGACTGACAGCTTAAGCTCCGGAAAGCGCTGATACACGCTGGAAAAGGCGACCCAACCACCCGAATGGCCGATGACGGGCGCGCCGTGCAGCGTGCCCACCTGCAGGCCAAAGGCATAATGTGCGTCCTGGATAAGCCGGCTATTAACTGCCGCATTCGGGTGTGGCGTCGTAACCATGTTAATCAGATCTCCGCCACCTTTGCCAAGTTTGTTGTCGTAAAAATTCTGATCCCATTTAATGAAGTCATCAAGATTCGTGTAGACGCCACCATCTCCGACCCAGTCCAGATTGGTCATGTAGATTTCGAATGAACCATCGTCCATCAGGCGATAGCCATCCGCGCGCTGCGTTACCGGCTGATTTACATTGTCGTTGAAGAATGATGCCTGCATACCGAGTGGACCGAAGATCTCAACGGCTGCGAATTCGCGCAAGGTTTTGCCACTCACGCGTTCAACGACCTGTGCCAGCAAGAAATAACCGAGATTCGAGTATTGCCACTTTTCACCAGGCGTCAGTATCAGCGGCACCCTGGTAACCGCGTCGTAGAACTCCCCGATGGTCCAGTAATCCTCGTTGCCGAAGCGAAACTCCGAGCCGTCCGCTTTTTTGAAAAGTTCCGGATCATAGTCACCCATGCCGGCAAGGTGATGCAGCATTTGACGAATCGTGACTTTGTGTCCGTAATCCCTGAGATCCGGCAGATACTCGTGCACATCGGCATCGAGGTCGAGCTCACCGCGCTCCGCAAGAATTGCAATCGCCATCGCGGTGAATTGCTTGGATACCGAGCCTGTGCGGAAGACTGATGCTGAGGAAATAGCAATATCGTGTTCGAGATTCGCCATGCCGTAACCGGCCTTGTGAATGTACTCGCCGTTGTGAATAACGCCGACCGCGCAACCGGGCTGACTTTCGTTATCGAGGTTGGCGAACACTGCATCAACTGCGTCGCTCAATCCCTGCATAGCACTGTCAGCGGCAATTGCTGCACTGCATGGCAGCAACACGGTCGCCGCGGCTATCCGAACAAAAATTCTCATTTGCTACTCCCCGTTCCTCATTATTGATTTTATTCCGTTGAATTTCGCCGCCAGCACCGCGAACCGGTCTTCGGCTTCCTGCCCGGGCGCCTGGTCGGCCGTATTGATCATATTGTAGAGATAGGAGACCTGAGCTGTCAGCATGGGTTGCGGATAGATAATGTCGTCCGTCTTCAACTCCTCGAGCACGCCGTCGATCTGGTTCAGTCGCTGCTGCTCGGCATCAGAGATGACATCGCCTTTGCCCTCGAGATTTTCCTGCTCGTCCGTGAGTTGTTTTTCAAGTTTCCGGGCTTCGGAGAGTAAGTCGACAAGCCGCAACGAGAGATCAACCTGAGCGCTGATATCAGCGAGCGACGTTCCCTGTTGCAGAACGCGCGGATCGACAATCAAATCAAATGATTGTTCCGATACGTCGTCGCCAACGGTGAGACGGGCTGCATAGCTACCCGGTTTCGCGAGCGGGCCATCTTTGAAACGCTTGTCGTCCTCTTCATGCCACGCGCCGAGGTGCTTCATGTTCCAACGGAAACGGTTCATTCCAGGCTTGTTCGACAGTGACTCGTCAGCAATGATCCTTTCCTGACTCAGGTTCATATCCTCGACAACTTCAGTACCGTTTTCGTCGTCCGATTCTTCGACGACACTCTCGTATGAGTTAACAACCCGGCCGCTTGCATCGAGGATATCGAGGCGGATCGTGTCCGGGACCTCGTCCGGCAGACGATAGTCGATAACCACCGCGGGCGTCGGAAAGTGCGGCACACCGTCATCCCTCGCCTTGTACACCTGCCGGTAGCGAATGGTGTCTTTCGGCTTGAATACGACCGCGTCACTTGCGGAATCCTGAAACGCGTCCTGACGCAAGGTGCTGATGTTGTCCAGCACCCAGAAAGATCTGCCCATCGTGGATATCGCGAGATCGCCACGAATCACCTTGATATCGGTGACTGGTGTCACGCCGAGATTCTGCTGAAACTCGTGCCAGTTTTCACCGTCATCGAGCGACACGAACATGCCGAACTCGGTGCCGGCAAAAAGCAGTCCCTCTTTCACCGGATCCTCGCGTACGACTCTCGTCGGGTAGTCTGCCGGGATGCCGTTGCGGCCATTAGTCAGGAGTTGCCAGTGCCGGCCGAAATCCCCGGTCTTGTATATATAAGGTTTCCGGTCACCGAACTGGTATCGGAGTACGGCGATATAGGCTTTCGCGGCGTTATGCGGCGACGGCTCGACCGAGTCGACGCGACCGCCCGGCGGCAGCCCGCGCGGCGTTACGTTCTGCCACGATTCGCCAAAGTCCTCAGTCACGTAAACCGGCCCGTCATTTGCGCCTGACCAGATAACGCCGGCCTGCAGCGGTGACTCACGCAGTGAGTAGATCGTGCTGTAAAACTCCTCGCCGGTGATGTCGCGAGTAATCGGGCTTCCCGAGATTACCTGCTTATCAGGCTCGAACGCGGTCAGGTCAGGCGAGATCGTTTCCCAGGTTTCGCCGTCATCCATGGTCCGGTGCACGAATTGCGAGGCGTGATACACGACATTCGGATCGTGTGGTGACACGTGAATCGGCGACACGCGTTGAAAGCGGTAGCGAAGATCCCGCGGATTGTGGCCATACAGGTTTGCAGCGCCTACGTAGTAGCCTTTTTCCGTGCCGATGCGCTTGTCGAAGACAAAGAACCGCCCCTTGCAATTCGAATAGACGATGTTGTGGTTGCCCGGCTTCGGAACACCGGGGCCGGTTTCGCAGCCACCGGCATCGACCAGCCAGGCGGCCGGGTCCTGCGCCCGAAACGGCGGCATGCTCGGCACGGCAATTGTCGTCGAGTTATCCTGCTGTCCGGCATACAGCCAGTATGGATACTGGTCATCGACCTCGACCTGGTACAGCTCCGCGGTCGGCTGATTGAATTGTGTCGACCAGGTCTTGCCGCCATTGTGGGTCACGTTGGCGCCACCATCGTTGCCATGGATAAACAGGTCCGGGTTGTCGGGATTAATCCACATGTCATGGTTGTCGCCATGCGGCGGCCGCAGGCGCTCCCAGGTCTTGCCGCCATCGACGGACTTCATGTTGCGGGTCGCCATCGCGTAAACGACGTCCGGATTCTTCGGGTCAACTTCGATGTTGGCATAGTAGAAAGGACGGGTTCTGATTGAACTTTCAGTTGAAACGAGCTCAAAGGATTTTCCCTGGTCGACAGACTTGAAAAGACCACCCTCATCGTCCGGCGCTTCTACAAGCGCATAGACAATGCTCGAGTCAGCCGGTGAAATAGCGAGATCGATCTTGCCAATCAGACCCTGTGGCAATCCTTCAGTAATCTTTTCCCAGGATGCGCCGCCATCCACGGATTTGAAAAGACCGCCTTCCTCCTGCGTGCCACCACTGATGATCGTCCAGGGCTTGCGCTGTGCCTTCCACGCAGTTGCGAAAACAATGTTCGGGTTGCCGGGCAACAGTTCGATGTCCGAGAAACCGACGGTGTCCGAGATGTAGAGCACCTTGTTCCAGGACTTGCCGCCATCCCCGGTCTTGTATACGCCACGTTCCTCGTTGGCGTTGAACGCCTGGCCGATGGCAGCGACCCACACGATGTTGTGATTGGTCGGATCGATCTCGACCGCACCGATGTGTCCGGTTTCCCTGAGGCCGATGTGCTCCCAGGTCGCTCCGCCATCGATGGATTTGTACATGCCCTTGCCAGTAATCACGTTACTGCGCAGACCATCGGACCCGGTGCCGACGTAAACAATATTGGCATCGTTTTGTGCGACCGCTATATCTCCGATCGACGGTGTTTCAAAGTAACCATCGGACACGACATTCCATGTCGTGCCGTAGTCTTCCGTCTTCCAGACGCCACCGCCGGACGCGCCGAGATAGAAAGTCGACGGCGCGACAACCGTGCCGGCGACGGCAGTCACCCGTCCTCCTCTCGATGGGCCGACATTGCGATATTCGAAGGAGCCGAAGTCCTGCGCAAGCAGGCCTTCTGTGGACAGGAAAGTGGTGAACAACAATAAGCCGGTTTTTATAGTTTTCATGTAATCTTGCTTTTATCAGGGCCGGAGAAACAAAACTTACCATTTCTTACGCTGCCATGTTTCAGGAAAGATGTGCGGGATATGCCCTTCCATTACACTGACCCGGGCGATCGCATCTCGCTGCCGATCGCGGCCGGAGAATCATCATAAATCAGGATACCTATCGACTGCTGTCCGCGGTAATTCTCTGCACGATTCTTGGCACTGCCTGCGCCCGGGATGTCATCACCGCGCCTTTCGATCCGGACAGCGGAAATATCACGATTCGGTGCGGCATCCTGGTCGATGGCATAGCCGGCCAACCGCGGACGATGCAAACAGTCGTCATTGAAAGCGGCAGAATCACGTCGCTTAGTTCCGGCAGCGGCAATGTCGATCTGGACCTGTCCGGCTACACCTGCCTGCCGGGGTTCATCGATACGCACACTCACATCGCTGAGCCGATCTCCACAGCCGATTTGAGCGTTTTTTACACGATCAGTTCGCGCGAATTGAGAGAGGCGTCGCGGGTTAACGCCGAAGTTACCCTGGCAGCCGGTGTTACGACCGTTCGCAATGTCGGTTCCTACGTCGGCTGGTCGGGCCGCGATCTGCGTGATCGCATCAATCGCGGCGAAGTCATCGGGCCGCGCATGCAGGTCGCGGGGTATTACCTGACGATTCCTGCCGGCGGCGGTGACCTTGTGATTCCCGGATTTGAAGAAAGCGAAATCCCTGCACGGGTGCGAATGGGGATTGCCCGCGGCCCGGATGAGTTCCGGCAGAAGGCGGAAGAAGCGGTTGCAGGTGGCGCAGACGTACTCAAGGTTATCGCGTCGGGAGCGGTACTTGCCTTTGACGGAGTACCCGGTGCACCAGAGATGACAGCAGAAGAAATCAGGGCCGTGGTCGAGGTTGCTCATGCAGCCGGCATCAAGGTCACAGCACACGCTCACGGTGCGCAGTCGATCAAGGACGCAATCGGCGCGGGCGTCGACTCCATAGAACATGCGTCACTTGCCGATGATGAAGCGATCCGGATGGCGTTGGAAAAAAATGTTGCGTTTTCGATGGACATTTATAACGGCAGTTACATTGCAACCGTCGGTCGAGAGGACGGCTGGCCTGAAGAATTCATCAGGAAAAACGACGAGACGACGGAAGCGCAACGGCAGGTGTTCACCAGAGCGCATGAAGCTGGTGTGCGAATCTCGTTCGGTACCGATTCCGGCGTGTATCCGCACGGCGATAATGCAAAGCAATTCGTCGTCATGGTGCAACGTGGGATGACGCCCATGGAGGCTATCAAGGCAGCTACCTCGGTTGCCGCGGAAGTCATAGGCTGGGACGAGGACGTCGGTACGTTGACCATAGGGCGCTTCGGTGACCTGATCGCAGTCCGCGGCGATCCGCTTTCCGACATCAGTGTTCTGCAACACATTGATGTCGTGGTGAAAGGTGGTCTCGTGTTCAGACAAGGTGACTAGCCTGGCATTTCGCATGACTAAGCAAGTAACTC
>JADFGH010000160.1 GCA_022567775.1 Pseudomonadota bacterium
CCAACCTGCTTCGCCTTCGGCTGTCGTACTCATTCACGCCAAAAATCCTGCTGCAGTTGCTGTCACAATACAACGAAGTCGATGACAGAATCTCGAATAACCTGCGATTTTCATGGTTGCAGTCAGCAAACACAGGTCTGTTTCTGGTGTACAACGAAATCGACGAGCGAGGCCTGGGTGCGCCGCCACGTGGCCGCGAATTCATCGTCAAGTTCAGCCATATCTTCGACGTTCTTAAATAGCAGTGTCTGATGGGAAAAGTTTACTTAATTGCCGTTGTTTTCCTTTGCGCTTTTAGCAGCGCAATCGCTGCTGAAGATCGTCCGCGCGCACGCGATATCGGCCTCGTCGTCGGCACTTTTCCGACCGGCCCCCTGAATGCAATAACCGATGTCGCCGGTGTCAAAGTCGGCCACGCGACGGTTATTGAAGGCGATGACATTCGTACGGGCGTAACCGCGATTATTCCTGGTCCCGGCAATCTCTATACACACCCGATGCCGGCATGGATCCACGTCGGCAATGGATATGGCAAGCTGATTGGTGAAACCCAGGTGCGCGAGTTCGGCGAGCTGGAGACGCCGATCCTGCTGACCTGCACGCTCTGCGTGTGGAGCGCGGCAAACGCACTCAAGGAATGGGTATATGAGCAGCCGGGCATGGGTGAGCACACGGTCAACCCGATTGTTGGCGAAACAAACGACTCCCGTGTCAACAACATGTGGGCTGATCCAATACAAGGTGAGCAGGTATTCGAGGCGCTGGATAACGCCAGCGGCGGCCCGGTCGAAGAGGGCAGCGTTGGCGCCGGAACCGGGACACAGGCGTTCGGCTGGAAGGGTGGTATCGGCACCAGCTCCAGGGTCCTGCCGGAATCGCTGGGCGGTTACACGGTCGGCGTCCTGGTGCAGACCAATTTCGGTGGCACGCTTACGATCAACGGTGCCCCCGTCGGCCGCGAGCTAGGCCGCTATTCCTTCCGTCGCGAACTCGAAAGCGCGGGGGTTGACGACAACCAGGAAGACGGCTCGATCATGATGGTCGTGGCGACAGATGCACCGCTGAATGCGCGCAGCCTGGACCGGATTGCGATGCGCGCGATCATGGGCCTGGCGCGCACCGGCTCGTTCGCGAGCAATGGCTCGGGAGACTACGTTATTGCGTTTTCGACCGACCCGGGCGTGCGGCGTCCAAGAACGAGCGATACACCGGTTGCGTCGAATGTACTGGTCAATGATTCGATGTCGCCTTTGTTTGCAGCGACTGCCGAGGCAACCGAAGAAGCAATTTACAATGCGATCTTCAAAGCCACGACCGTGACCAGTTCAAGAGGCACGCTCGAAGCGATACCGATAGAAGATCTCAAGAGAATTCTTGAAAAATACCAGGTACTGGGATGGGATAAATCACAACGTCCCTGATCAGTGATTAAAAAAATCGGGCGTTTGAGCCCGAGGGGGAGTCATGAAGAATATACAGCGCCACGTCAGGACGATGATGGTAATCGTCGCAGGCTGCATTTTTTCGACGTATGCAAGTGCACAGGAAAATTTCGTTTTCTGGCCCAACGCCGACTATGACCCGGCGATTCCAACGGTCGAGGACGTTTTGGGTTACCCGTCAGGTGATCGCATTACCTGGCACCGCGATGCGATTCGCTATTTCGAGGCACTGGCCGAGGCGGCGCCGGAGCGCATTTCTGTGTCGCGATATGCGCAGAGCTGGGAAGGCCGTGACCTTATCTATGTCGTCGTGACGTCCGCAGAAAATATGGCGCGTATCGACGACATCAAAGCGGGCATGCAACGCCTGGCCGACCCCCGGCAAACGACTCGCGCGGAAGCCGAGGAGATTATCGCCAGCCAGCCGGCGGTAACCTGGCTGTCCTACGGCGTGCACGGCAACGAAATCTCCTCGACCGACGCTGCGATGCTGACGGCATATCACCTGCTGGCATCCCGCGGCGACGCTCGCGTTGCGGATATCATGCGGGACACGGTGGTCGTACTCGACCCGATGCAAAACCCGGATGGCCGCGATCGCTTTGTGCATCATTTCGAAATGTCCGAAGGAATTGTCGCCGATTCCAACAGGATCTCCGCCGGGCACGACGAGCCGTGGCCCGGCGGGCGCACCAACCATTACCTGTTCGATCTGAATCGTGACTGGTTCATCCTTACACAGCCGGAAACGCGTGGCCGCATCAGGATCCTGCAGGAGTGGTACCCGGTCGCCTATGTCGACGCGCATGAGATGGGCTCGGACGGTACCTATTATTTTGCCCCGGAGGCCGTGCCCTACAATCCGCACCTGGCCGCAGATCAGCGCGCCAGCCTGACGCTGTTCGGCAGAAATAACGCACGCTGGTTCGACACCTTTGGTTTCGATTATTTTACGCGCGAGGTTTATGACGCGTTATATCCGGGTTATGGCGCGAGCTGGCC
The DNA here is from genome assembly GCA_022567775.1 of Pseudomonadota bacterium. GTDB lineage: Bacteria > Pseudomonadota > Gammaproteobacteria > Steroidobacterales > Woeseiaceae > SZUA-117. The sequence goes on from JADFGH010000160.1 coordinate 2,445, forward strand.
GTCATATTTCGGCAGTATCGCGATGACCTATGAGCAGGCCTCGTCACGCGGCCTCGTATTCAGACAGTACGATGGCAACGATCTGACGTATCGTTACACGGTTCGCAATCACTTCGTCACATCGCTCGGCACGGCAGAAACGGTTGCCGTGAATCGCGAGAAATTCCTGACGGATTTCTATGATTACCAGGTGAGCGCAATCGACGAGGGTGAAAGCGACAGAATCCGCGCTTACATACTGCCGGCGCAGGCCGATCAAGCGGCCGCTGACAAACTGGCCGGCTTGCTCGTACAACAGGGGGTCGAGGTCGGACGCGCAACGTCATCGTTCAGCGCCTGTGGTCAGTCCTACGCGGCTGGCAGCTATGTGATCAATACCGGGCAGCCGGCCAAGCGGCTGATCCGGACGTTGCTGGATCCTGATGTGCCGCTGGAGGAGGATTTCCTCGAGGAACAGGAGCGCCGTCGTGCCAAAAATTTGCCGGACGAGATTTACGATGTTACCGCGTGGTCGATGCCGCTGATGATGAATGTTCGCGCCGATACCTGTAATCGCGCGGTCTCGGAACGATTGGCGGTAGCCGGTCCCGAGCTGGTACAGCCGGGCACCGTGTCGGGTGGCAGTGGTTCGGTGGCCTACCTCGTGCCCTGGGGAACGGCGCCGGCCGTGCGCCTGCTTGCCAATGCGCTCAGACAGGGGCTCGCGGTCAAGAGCTCGGACAAACCATTCACGCACTTAGGCAAGCGCTATCCGTCAGGTACCCTGATCATCGACAGGGCCGACAATCCGCATAATCTTTCTGAACTCGTTGCCGAGCTTGCCGCATTGACTGGTGCAAACGCAGTGGCAGTCGACGACAGTTGGGTAAGCGACGGCCCGAACTTCGGCAGCGGCAATGTCGTCCGCTTCAACAGTCCGAATGTTGCGATCGCCTGGGACCAGCCAACGAGTCCTTATGTTGCCGGTAATACCCGCTTTGTCATCGAACGGCAGTTCGATTTCCCGGTAACGACGATACGCACGGCACGCATCGCAAGTTCGGACCTGAGTCTCTACCAGGTCCTGATCCTGCCAGAAACGGGGCGTGGCCAGGATTATGCGTCCGTGCTCGGCGAGCCGGGAATTGCCAATCTAAAAGACTGGGTAGCGAAAGGCGGTGTACTGATCGGCATCGGTAACGCGAATCGCTTCCTTGCCGATCCGAATATCGACCTGCTTTCGATCCGGCGGGAGGACGCCGTGGTCGAAGGCGATGAAGAGAAATCCAATGGTGGCGGTGGCGGCGATGGTGACGACGAAAGTCAGGAGCCGACCGTGCCCGGCAGCTACGTGACCGAAGAATCGGAGTACCGGGACCTGATCAGGCCCGAGAAGGGTAGTCCGGACTCGGTCGCCGGCGTGCTCGTCAAAGCCGATGTGGACCCGGATCACTGGCTCGGCGCCGGTGTGGCTTCTACGTTGAACGTCCTGGTTCGCGGATCCGATGTCTACACGCCGATTCGCCTGGACAAAGGTGTCAACGTAGCGAGATTTCGGGCGGCCGATGAGCTGCTGGCAAGCGGTTACCTCTGGGACGAGAACCGGCAGCAACTCGCCTACAAGCCGTTCGCAGTTGCGCAACGCAGTGGTCGCGGCTATGTCATCGGCTTCACGCAGGACCCGAACGTACGTGCCTACCTCGACGGGCTAAACGTCATTTTCATGAATGCGATATTCAGGGGGTCCGCCCACGCGCGACCGGTTCGCTAAAAACGCACCATTAATTGCTTATTCGTGACATCGGAATTGTCGTAAGGGTTCGTAGGAGCCCGCCCCAGCGGGCGATATTCTTTCATTAGGAGCGGTTGACTAATGCTTAGCAAACATTGAAGGGCATGTTGGAAAACATGCTCTTCAATGTTTGTCGCCCGGTGGGCCGGGCTCCTACTGCTTGTATATTTTGCCGCCCTTCATGACGAAGCTGACGCGTTCCATCGCGGTAATGTCGTCCAGCGGATTTCCGGGGACGGCAATGATATCGGCCTGTTTGCCCGCTGCAAGCGTGCCGTGGGTATCGGCGATTTCAAGGAACCTGGCGGCAACGCTGGTAGCCGACTGAATCGCTTCCATTGGCGGCATGCCGCCCTCGACCATCAGTGCGAATTCCTGGGCGTTGTCGCCATGCGCAGAGACGCCGGTATCCGTCCCGAACACGATCGGCACGCCGAGCGCATAGGCCCTGGCAAATGTGCTCTTGATAACGGGTCCGATGGCGGCTGCCTTTGGCCGCACGAGTTCCGGGAAGAAGCCGTCGATTTTCGCCTTCTCGGCGACCCAGTTGCCGGCAAGAATCGTCGGCACGTAATAAGTGCCGCGGTCTTTCATCAGCTGCATGACTTCTTCGCTCATGTAGGTACCATGCTCAATGGATGCGACGCCGGCGATGACCGCGCGTTTCATGCCCTCGGTGCCGTGGGCATGTGCTGCAACGCGCATGCCGTAGTCCGTGGCCGTAGCGACAATTGCCTTTAGTTCTTCGTCGGTGAATTGCGGATTCTGGCCGCTCTTGGCGACACTCAGTACGCCGCCGGTAGCGGTTATCTTGATCCAGTCCGCGCCATCCTTGTAACGCTGGCGCACCGCCTTGCGCGCATCTTCCGGGCTATTCACGACGCCGTCTTTCGGCGTCGGATCCGCACCAAAGTGTGCTGCCCAGCCGTTCGTCGGATCGCCGTGGCCGCCGGTCGAGGCGAGGGTCTTCGCTGCCGTAAATATTCTCGGCCCCGGCACATCGCCTGCCTCGATCGCTTTTCTCAGTGCGACTGTGACATTGAACGCATCACCGAGGTTGCGGACGACCGTAAATCCTGCCTCCAGCGTGCGTTTGGCATACATTGCAGCGTCATACGCGTAATCCGCTTCGTTCAGAATAAAGCGGTTCAGATTGCTTCTTGGTGAGTATTGGCCGGTCAGGTGAACGTGCATATCCATGAGGCCAGGCAGCACCGTCTGATCTTCCAGATCGATCACGGTGTCGCCGTCACCCGGCAACGTGTAGCCGCGTTCGATGCCTGTAATCGTGTCTCCGCTAACGCGAACCGTTACCTCGGTGAGCGCACGGTCAGCGTCGCCGTCGATCAGACGGCCGGCATGAATCAGTGTATCGGAGTAAGCGGAACCTGCAGCAAAGAGCAGGCTGCTCAAAAGCGTGATGAGTTTTTTCATTTTCTTGTTTCCATGTCTCAAAATAGCGGGCCCAGGCCCCGTTACAAAAAGTAAATCAGGTTTTTCTTAGTTGCAGTCTAAACCGGATGATGCAACACATCATCTTATAAGGAAAACGTGGAATGTATGATCGTA
>JADFGH010000161.1 GCA_022567775.1 Pseudomonadota bacterium
CTGCTCAACGGTTGCGTTGCCGCTTTCCTCAAATACGACCCTGAGTTCGTCCAGGGCCTGTTTGGCCTGCCAGTATCCGTCGGCGATGACAGCAACTGCACTATCGAGATTGACCACCTTGCGAATTCCCGGCATATCCTGAATGGATGTCTCGTCCACGGATTTAACGTTTGTGCCGAACACCGGCGATGCCTTCACGGTGGCGTATTTCATGCCCGGCAATTGCGCGTCGATGCCGAATAATGCGCTGCCATCGACTTTGGCCGGCACATCGAATTTCTGTACGTCGGTGCCAAGGATCGTGAATTCATCCAGCGATTTGAGTATCGGTTTTACGGGCTGTGACAGCTCGGCTGCCTGCCGCGCGAAGTCAGCGTAAGGCGCGATGCGGTCACTTTTCCCGTGAATGATGTGGCTGTTCTTCGCTCTCAACTCATCGAGCGGAACATTCCAGGCTTCTGCCGCAGCCTGCAGCAGTACGGCTTTTGCGGCGGCACCGGCGACACGCATGGCCTGTTGGCCGGTTGTCGCTACAGACGTGCTGCCGCCAGTGATCTGCAGGCTCATCATTTGGGTTACGGTCAGAAAGACGCCGTCGATCGTATCGATAAGGAACGCCGGGAAGTCCACATCGCCCACTGTATAGCCTTTGGCGAGTGCGTAGTTGGCATACTCCTTGTGTGCCGGTGCCTCGAGTGAGCGGACAAGATTCCAGTCGGCGTCCATCTCGTCAGCCAGCATCATGGCCAATGTCGTGTGCACGCCCTGGCCCATTTCGGCATGCGGGATGATCGCCGTCACTGTGTTGTCCGGGGAAATCTTGACCCAGACATTGAATACCGTTTCATCTTCACCTGCGATGAGTGGCGCAACTTTGCCAGCACGGTTGCCAGGACGAATCGCGACGCCAATGACGACTGCACCGCCGGCGAGAACACCGGTGGTAATGAAAGCACGCCTGGTCCACTTACCCATTGTGAGAACCCTCCGTTCCGGAGGTGCTTGCAAGTGTTTTTGCTGCACGTTTGATGCCGCGACGAATGCGCGAATAGGTGCCGCAACGGCAAATATTGCCGCTCATCGCAGCATCGATGTCATCATCGCCTGGTGCGGGATTATCCTCGAGCAGCGCGACCGCGGCCATGATCTGACCCGACTGACAGTAGCCACATTGCGGAACCTGCTCGTCGATCCATGCCTGTTGTACGGGGTGCAGGCCGGTCTCCCCACGACCGATGCCTTCAATGGTCGTGATCTGCTGATTGGCCGCCGCCTGAACCGGCGTTACGCAGGAACGGACTGGCTGGCCATTGAGATGCACCGTGCAGGCGCCACACTGGGCGATACCACAACCGAATTTGGTGCCGGTCAGTCCGGCTTGCTCGCGTATGACCCATAGGAGCGGTGTGTTCGGGTCAACATCCAGCTCGTGCGTCTGGCCGTTAATGTGCAGTGTAATCATTTGAAAAGTTCCTGATGTGCGCCGCTGTATTTGAGACATGGGGTGGTGCAGGCAGTTCATGGCATGCCAGCGAATACCCTACTTGATGCCCCTGAGTACGGCAACCGAATCGGAGATTTTGATCCCCCCGCTCAAATTCGCCGAAATCGGGCTAAAATGTCTCCGCGGTCCAACGAGGAAGCAGCGTCCCTTGCTTAAAAAAACACTAAATAACGTGCAAGGCACCATTGTTTTCAGCGCTTGTACGATCAATACGATCTTTTGGGTGACGCCGTTGGTGGTGTTCGCCATCTTCAAGCTGCTGGTACCGGTCACGGGTTTCGGCAGGCTGATGACACGCTGGATCATGGCGATGGGTGAAAACTGGGTGAGCTGTAATGCCGCGCTCTTCGGCCTCGCCAATTCCACGCGCTGGGAAGTGCGCGGGCTCGAGGACCTCAAGATTGATGACTGGTATCTCGTCATTGCCAATCACCAGACCTGGACCGATATCATTGCACTGCAAACGGTGCTGAATCGCCGCATACCGTTCCTCAAGTTTTTCATTAAACAGGAGTTGATCTGGTTCCCGTTCCTCGGCATAGCCTGGTGGGGGCTGGACATGCCTTTCATGAAGCGCTATTCGAAGTCGTATCTTGCGAAAAACCCCCATAAGAAGGGCAAGGATCTCGAGGCGACCAGGAAGGCTTGTGAAAAGTTTCGCTACACGCCGACGTCAGTTATCAACTTTATCGAAGGCACGCGTTTCACTTTGGAAAAGAAAGTCAAACGAGCATCACCTTTCGAGAATCTCTTGCCGCCGCGCGCCGGTGGTCTCGCATTAGCGCTGGATTCAATGGGTTCGATGTTCAACGCGATACTCGACATCACAATCGTATATCCAAATGGAGCACCAGGCTTCTGGGCGATGTGTTGTGGCAAATTCGATCACATCATTATCGAAATCAGGACGCGACCCGTGGAGTCGTGGATGATGGAGGGTGACTACATCAATGATCGGGAATTTCGGCGCAAATTTCACCAATGGCTGACGCAGATCTGGCAGGAGAAGGACCAGAAGATTTCAGCCATTCGGCAGGCGGCGCACTGATCGCGATTACGAAATATCGAACTCGGGATGTCAACTGGCGTACACTGATGACCGGGCCTTCAGCAGCAGGAATTCAGCATGTTGGGCACTCGCCACTACGACACGGTCGCATTCGATGTCAGGGACAACGCAACGATGTTGTTTTTCGCGCGGACCTCAGACGCGGGCGATATCGAGGATTACCTGTTATTGATGCGCGCCGATGGCGAGGATCTTGACGAGTCAATCTATATAGAGATCAACGAAATTCAGTTTGCAGGTCACGACCTGATCCAGGAGGCGAGGATGACCGGCAACATGCTGACGCTCGAACTTCGGAAGCCGGTCGCTGAACTGGATGGCGCGTCTGAAATTGTGCTCACCTACGATGATTCTCCTGAAAACCGCAGCAGCATCGAATCCGGTGCATTTCGAGTACTTGGCAACACGCTGGCTGGCGGACACGCCTGAACTTTTTGTTTTCGTGCTCGATATTCGCTCAAACTGCGAACACTGCGCAGGCCTGCGGCCCTACTGGAAAAATATCCGCCGTCCGATAAGCGGGTAACACGGGACTGACAAGCGACATGTCCGAGTGGAGCGTCTACATGTTGCGCTGCGGAGACGGTAGTTTCTATACCGGTATCGCAACCAATGTATCGCGGCGAATCGCCGAACATGAACAGGGAAAGCGAGGCGCCAAATATCTTCGTGGCCGCGGGCCATTCCAGCTCGTCTATGAGCGAGCGGTGGGCGATCGCAGCGTCGCCACAAGAATTGAATATCGTATCAAGCAATTGCCGAAAGTGGACAAGGAAAACCTGCAGCGACTACCCGCGCGAATTGACGAACTATTGAACGAGTTACTGGAACCCATCTAGTACAACGGGATCGGTTGCCCGAATGGCGGCAATTCGATCCTGACTTCGACACCGTTCTCTGCCACTGTTTCATCGATCCAGCCTGCGGTGATTACGACATTGTCGAGGAAATCCGCGACCAGCCGGACCTCGCCGAACGGCGCTGTGAAATCGTCGTGATGGATGGAAATGACTCGTGTTGCACCTGTAACCGGCACGGTTTCGTTCCAGAGCTTGGTCACATATTCCTTGCCAAGGCCAACTAGGCCCGCGATTCCCAGCATGACTACATCTGCGGATTCACCATCCAGTTTGCCTTCGATATAACCGCCGCTGCCCTGGATCAGGGTCGTGCCACGCGGGTGCCCGATGAATATTGACCAGACCACACCCTCTTTCCACTCATTCACAGATGCCGGCTGCTCGAGCGGTGCGTCGATAGTTCCAGGAAAAAACGGCCCTTCGCCGCCTGGCCTGATCGGTGCATGTCTCGACGCCAGCAGCCTGATCGTAAAATCGCCAAACTGACGCGTCTCTCCGTCGGCAAGAATCTGATACTGGTCAACCGGTACATTCGCGCCACGCGCAATATTGGCGGTCGATTCGGAGCCGAGAATTATGGCACTCGTCCGGTTCGCTACGTGGCCGACGTCCATTGCGTGATCGAAATGAGAATGCGCCGGCACAATTGCTGCCAGCCGATCCATTCTGAATTCAGCAAGCGCGTAGTTAATTGTCGCCAGATCGGAAGAGACCCCCAGAAACAAAGCAATTTCAAAGGGATTCAGGCGCGTAAAGTTGCCATCAATCAGAACCTGGGTTTCGCGGTCATCAAACAGCAATGTAGTAGTGCCCAGCCACGTTACCGTGACCATGTCAGTCGGTTCAGAAACTACCTCTGCAGTCGGCCAGCCAATGTCGTCAATCGAGTGACGGCTCTGCCACAACCAGACAGAAACGAGAACAGCGATGACCACCAATGCAAGCAGCAAAAACGCGATATATCGGGTCCATCGAAGCACTGCGTTCATTGCCGATTGCAGCCGTTACTGCCCGGCTGCAAGTCGCGCAAGATGCCCGGCCAGTGGTGCAAGGTAGTTACCCAACGCGTAACCGATAAGCGCCATTAATACCGAGACCGGGACAAGACTCGGGCGGTGGAATGCAGCGACGATCGGTGCGGAGGCGGCGGCACCTATATTTGCTGCCGATGCAATAGCAACACTGTGTACGTCGACCCGGAACAGCTTTGCTCCTGCGAGGCAGAATGCGCCATGAATGAAGATCCAGATGAATGCACCAAGCAGGAATGCCGGTGCCTGTCCGAATCCTTCGATCGTGGCCCTGGCGCCCATGCCGGCCACAAAAATGTAAATCAGTGCAGTGCCCATTACGGTCGCGTTCGGCAGCTTCGATAGCGGCGTTACGGATAACGACAGCGCAATTGTTGTGATCAATAATATTCGCCATGTCGATTCCGACAACACGACCTGCAGATCCGGCGCAATACCCATCATCGTGTCAAACAATATCGGTGCGAGCGCAGCCGCTATCCAGGTGACACCGATCGCGATCGCAGCCAGGTAAATGTAATCCCGCATCTGCGGTGCCTTTTCCTCCTCGTGGACAAGAGCAGCGGCAGAATCCATCATGCGGATTCTGTCCTCCGGAACATTTGCCCAGGCGTTGAAGCGGTCGGCGAAGTTTCTTGATGCAAGGAGAATGGGTAACCAGACAATGTAAACCACGTTATCCGCCAGCACTGCCAGGCCGAATTGCTCAGGCGGTGTGTTCAGCATTTCGCTGGTGGCGGCCATGTTGCCGGTTCCGCCGATCCAGCTACCTGCTAACGCACCAAATCCGGTCCATGCGTCCGGCGCCAGCCATCGATGCACGATTACATAGGCAACGACGCATCCGGCAACCACTCCGGCAGTCCCCATTAGCATGACGAGGATACCCTTACCCATTATTTTCACAGTCGCTGGAACGTTTACCTTGATTAACATCAACACAATGAACGCTGGCAGCGCATAACTGCTTAATCCGGAATAGACCGGAGAACTCGCCGGAATCACATCCAGGTTATTCAGGAAAACCGGCGTGGCATAAATGAAGATCAGCGGCGGGATGTACTGAAAAAGTTTTAAAGCGGAAACCTGCTCGACGTAAAACCAGAAAGCGGCAACAGCGCAGAGGACGGCAAGTACTCCCCCAGGTGAACTGATCAGGATGTCGGACATAGGCGTGCGCCATGATTGAAGTCTGGCAACGATTATATCCGAAACGTCCGCGACTGCCCGCTATGCAAAACGGCAATTGTCCGTAGGAGCCCTTCCTAAGCGGGCGAAATGCTTTCGTTCGAGGTGGTTGATTGTTTGTCGCTCGCCAGG
>JADFGH010000162.1 GCA_022567775.1 Pseudomonadota bacterium
ATGGGCTGACTGTCGGTGACGTACAGGACGTCATCCAAAGTGCAATTGGCGGCATGAACATAACCTGGACCGTGGAAGGGCTGGAGCGTTATCCGGTCAATCTGCGGTATCCGCGGGAGTTGCGTGATGACTTCGAGACTCTGAAACGCGTACTGATTCCGACACCGACCGGCGCCCAGATACCGCTGGGGATGGTCGCGGATCTCGAGTACAACCGCGGACCGCCGGTCATCAAGAGTGAGGATGCACGTCCGAATGCCTGGATCTATGTCGACCTTAAGACTTCGGACATCGGTGGATTCGTGACCAAGGCGAAGCAAGTTCTGGAGGCGATGGTTGACGTGCCGGCAGGTTACACCATTGTCTGGTCGGGTCAGTTCGAATACATGGAACGGGCCGCAAAGCGCTTGAGTATCGTTGCGCCGGTAACCTTGTTGATCATATTTCTGTTGCTGTATTTCAACTTCCGCAACATCACCGAACCTGTGGTGGTGATGTTGTCGATACCCTTCGGGCTGATTGGCGGCATCTGGCTGATTTACATGAACGACTACAACATGTCAGTGGCCGTGGCGGTCGGATTCATTGCGCTGGCGGGAATGGCCGCGGAAATCGGTGTGCTGGTCTTGAGTTTCATCGACATGGAGATCGCCAAGCGCCGTGCGGCCAGCACCACCAGACTGTCCGTCGAGGAGATCAAGGATGGGGTGCTATCGGCGACTTCAAGGCGGGTGCGGCCCATTGCGATGACGGCCATATCTACGATGGCGGGGCTGGTGCCCATCATGTTGAGCAGCGCAACCGGATCGGATGTCACTCACCGCATTGCCGCGCCCATGCTGGGCGGGATGCTGACGGTGCTGATTCTCAATCTCCTGGTGTTACCGGTGATTTATAGCCTGGTATTGCAGTTCCAGGAGAGGGGGCTGAAGTAAATGAGGAGTTTCACGTGTTGAACTGGAAAGTTGTTTGTTTATCGCTCGGCCTCTGGGCCGCAATGTCGTTTATCGTGTGCGTTGCCTGGGGACTGGTGACGCCGGAAAGCCTGCATATGCACGCGTTCCTGGAGCAGATTCTCCCTGGATTCGAATGGTTGACGTGGTGGGCGTTTCTGCTGGGTCTGGTCGAGAGTTTTCTGTTTGGGATCTATACAGGCGCGGTGTTTGTACCCATCCATAACGCCGTGAACCGGCGGTGGGGTAGACCGCCGGTCCGGTAAGCTGCAGGTGACCGGTCCCAATACCTTCTGATGCCGGGAAGGGTTAGGCTTGTCGGAGGAAACGAGATGAAAAACCAACAAGAACATTCCTGCCACCATGAGCATGCAGGCGAATCGCATGGCGAAACGGTAACGCCACCGGCCGCGAGCAGATCAGGCCAATGGATTTGTCCGATGTGTCCCGAGGTCGACTCCGCGCAGGCAGGTGCTTGTCCAAGCTGCGGCATGGCGCTCGAGCGCGCCATCGTTGCCGCGCCGGTGCAGCAATATACCTGCCCGATGCATCCGGAAATCCTGCAGGATGAGCCCGGCGACTGTCCCATTTGCGGCATGGCGCTGGAGCCGGTGCTGGTGACCGAGGTCGAGGAGGACAACAGCGAGCTGATCGATATGACACGGCGCTTCTGGGTGAGCTTATGCTTCGCCGTGCCGGTCTTTATTATTGCCATGGGTGACCTGCTGCCGGGTGAGCCGGTGAGTGCGGTGCTGTCCAGTGCCGTTCGTCCCTGGCTCGAACTGCTGCTGGCGAGCCCCGTCGTGTTGTGGGGCGCGTGGCCGTTTTTCGTACGGGGCTGGCGATCACTCGTGACGCGTAATCTGAACATGTTCACCTTGATCGGCATCGGAGTCGCTGTTGCATACGGGTACAGCGTCGTTGCCGTCATGTTGCCGGATCTTTTCCCGGATGCATTTCGCGACAGCGGTGGTCATGTCGCGGTGTATTTCGAAGCAGCCGCAGTCATCGTGACGCTGGTCTTGCTCGGCCAGGTGCTGGAGCTTCGCGCGCGCAGCCAGACCGGTGCGGCAATCAGGGCATTGCTCGGCTTAGCGCCAAAGACGGCGCGCCGGGTGTCATCGTCCGGCGACGAGGAGGATGTCCCGATCGAATCCATTCAGCCGGGCGATCGCCTGCGCATCCGCCCCGGGGAAAAGGTTCCGGTCGATGGCCGTGTGGTTGAAGGTCACAGTTCAGTCGACGAGTCCATGGTGACCGGTGAACCGCTGCCCGTAGAGAAGCAGGCCGACGACAAACTGGTGGGTGGCACGGTGAACGGTACCGGCACGCTCGTCATGCAGGCCGAGAAAGTCGGTGCCGATACGCTGCTTGCGCGCATTGTGCAAATGGTTGCGGAAGCGCAACGCAGCCGGGCACCCATCCAGAAGCTGGCCGATACCGTCGCGGGTTACTTTGTACCGGCCGTCGTCATGATTGCGATACTCACTTTTATTGTCTGGAGTATCTGGGGTCCGCAACCGAGTATGAGCTATGCGCTCATCAACGCGATTGCGGTGCTGATCATCGCCTGTCCGTGTGCGCTGGGCCTTGCGACGCCAATTTCCATCATGGTGGCTACCGGACGAGGCGCCAGCATGGGCGTGCTGTTCAGGAATGCAGAAGCGGTTGAGCTAATGCGCAAGGTCGACACACTGGTTGTCGATAAGACCGGTACGCTTACCCTCGGCAAGCCGCAAGTCGTGGGTGTGTCTTGCGCTGAGGGCTGGGACCAACCCTCTTTGCTGAGAATTGTGGCCAGTCTCGAGCGGGGTAGTGAACATCCCTTGTCTGCCGCCATCGTTTCGTATGCCGAAAAGCAAGGCATCGAGTTGACGGATGTGCAGGACTTCGAATCCGTTACGGGGAAGGGAGTGACAGGCAGTGTGGACGGTCACAGAACGGCCATCGGTAATGCGGCAATGTTGACGGACCTGAACGTTGACCCGGGCGTGTTGGCGCAACAGGCGGATGAACGGCGGGCGCAGGGCGAAACAGCGATGTTCGTGGTGGTTGATGAGGATGTCGCGGGATTTATCAGCGTCGCCGACCCGATAAAAGCATCGACGGCCGACGCGATCCGCCGGCTGCACGCGGACAACGTATCGATCGTCATGCTGACCGGGGACAATGAGAAAACGGCGAACGCCGTTGCGCAGCGTCTGGGACTCGAGCAAGTGATAGCCGATGTCCTGCCGGAGCAGAAAGTGGCTGTCGTGAAAGACCTGCAGGCGGATGGTCATGTCGTCGCGATGGCAGGCGACGGCGTGAATGATGCACCTGCCCTGGCACAGGCGCAGGTCGGTATTGCGATGGGTACCGGTACAGATGTCGCCATGGAGAGCGCGACGGTGACGTTAGTGAAAGGTGATCTCCGCGGTATTGCGACTGCCCGGGCCCTGAGTCGTGCCACGATGAAGAACATTCGGCAAAATCTCTTTTTTGCGTTTGCCTATAACGCGCTGGGCATACCCATCGCTGCCGGTGTTTTGTATCCCGTGTTCGGGTTGTTACTCAGTCCAATGATCGCGGCCGCAGCGATGTCATTGAGCTCGGTGTCTGTGATCAGCAATGCGCTGCGGCTGCGACGAGTCGGGCTTGAGAATTGAGCCTGTGGCTGACGGGCTGATCGTCACTCTGTAATATCCAAATCCTTATGGAGGTCAGAAAGATGAGCGGCCGTAGATTGAAGTGTTTGTTCTGCCGCATGCGCAATCCACATCGCTGGTTGGGTATCCCGCTATGTTATATATGTCGTGATCAGTTGTATGACTTCCTTTGGGTCAGCCTGGTGCAGACCCTCGTCTGGATGTTTGGCGGCATTGATGACTGGCTTTTCGTAATCAATGAAGCGCTATTGTTCTTCGTACTCATATTCGTCAAGCACCGGGTGCCAGCGCCCTGGGAAAGCCGGCCGTAGTCTCCTGTCGCGTTATAAGAGTATCCACATTAACAAACAGAGTGGCGTAAAAACGTGGTGTCACCTTACGATTGCCACTGTTGCAGCGGCAATTTTCCGCCATGAAGTACACCGATTTTGTCGTCGCAGTGAACCGGGGCAGGGTGACGGATATTTTCGTCTGTTCAAGACACTGTGGGATCACATCCCGGGCGCCATTATGATTTCTTCTGGGTAAGCCTGGTGCAAACATCTATTTGGCTACTCGGTGGTATCGACGGCTGGTTTTTTGTCATCGATGAAATTCTCCTCTTCCTGGTGCTCGTTACAGTGAAACATCGCATACCGACGCCGTGGGAGCAGCGGTGACAGGGAGCAAATGGCACGGAATAATGTGGCCTGGAGGAACTCCGCGCAGGCCTCAGCGGTCAATAATTGTCTTGATGCCCGGAAAGGTCTAATGTTAAACCTATGAGATCAGTGTGCAGACACATAATTTACGTACTGTTGTGCGCTTTTTCCATGTCGTCGGTAGCGAGTTCCATCGTGCCTTGCGTAACAGACCTCGGCCAGGCACCCAATCAGGAATCGATCGTTGATATCGCGCACGAGGGCCACATGACCGGACACCACGATTTCGCATCGCAGAAAGATGATTCGATATCCGATGATTGTTCATGCTGTGATGATTGCGCGTCAATGTGCCCGTCGGTCGGCGGTAACCTGATCGCCATAACATCGCAAAACTTCATTCCTTCTTTTTCGGTTAGCGATCAGAGCAGAATTTTGCCTGACCTGATTCACGACTCTCCCACTCCCAATCCCCTCTTCCGACCTCCCATTTCAGTTAGCTAGCGGAGCGTTGTAGAGCGCTCGCGGACCGGTACAAATGTTTCCGGCCGCGTCGAGCTGAACTCTCAGTGCGTCCATTGTAATTTCTGCGTCCGGCAGCTGCTGAATGCGAACAACAAAGTATCGATGAGATTTGCTATGAAAACATTAACCACACTGATCATTGCCGTAGTCATTGCCTTGCTCGGTATCGTCAGCTACGCCTATTCCGGTTTGTACGATGTCAGCGCGAGTTCCCCGCACAGCGGCGTGCTTGACTGGTTGCTATCAACGACTTCGCACGCATCGATCGAACGTCGGGCAAGTGAAATCGAGGTGCCCGAACTCGACAACGACGATCTCGTGCTCGCCGGCATCAACGATTTCAACTCAATGTGCACCGGCTGCCACGGCGCGCCAGGTAAGGACCCAGAGGCCATGGGTCAGGGGCTGAATCCGCCCGCGCCCGATCTTGCGGAGGAGGCGGCCGAATTGACGCCGGCCGAGCTTTTCTGGGTCACCAAGAACGGCATAAGGATGACTGGCATGCCGGCGTGGGGTGCAACGCATGACGACGAGTCGATCTGGCCGCTGGTTGCATTCATGACCCGGCTGCCCGGGCTGGACGCACCTGCATACCAGGAGCTGCTTGCCTCTGCCGAAGGCAAAGGGCATCACGCACCGGATGCGGCAGGCGAACAACATAGCTACTGCGACGACGAGGTGTCAACCGGCGCTGAATTACACGGTCACGAAGATGGCACGGAGCATGTCCACGAAGAGGCTGCGGAGCCCGAAGTGGCGCCTGAGCACGATCACAGCACGCACGAGCATTAGCCCGGTATGACACAAACATCATGGAAAATCGACAGCGAATAGTCTTGCCGACAGATTCCCTGCGGCTGTCGCGCCGGCGATTTGTGACCGGCGTAACGGCCGGCGGCGCACTGGACATCAAAGAGCTGGGCGTCAACAACAAAGACATGGATTTTGCCAACCTTCAGGATATGGCAAGGACGGCGGTGGCACTGCAGTATAAATTCCCGTTACCATTACTCAGC
>JADFGH010000163.1 GCA_022567775.1 Pseudomonadota bacterium
AAGTTCTATTCTGTCCTAGCGTTTCGGAGCCGATTCTTCCTCGGGGACCCTTCAAGCCGGACGCTACTCGATGATCGAAAGTGCTATGGCGGTGACGGTCCGGTCGACGCTGCCGGATTTTAGCGGTATATCGAGCGCGGTCACAGCGATGTGTGAATCGGTGGTCGTGAGCGGCAAAAACGGAGTCTCGAAGAGTCATGTCGGCGATCGTTCTGGCGCAAGCGCTTGAGACAGGTGTGGACGTGGGGGCGACGGTGCGCGCAGCGGTGGAGCCGTTGTTGAACGAGGCGCCGGGTCGGTGGGAATCCGCGGTGGCAACGCCCGCTGTCGCGGGGGGAATAGTCTGGCGGGGGCCGAAACCGACGGCGGGCGCGGAGATCGCGCGAGCGGATGACGTGACGGTGTTGATGGACGGGTTTCTTTCGAACGGTCGGGGGGATCGCGGAGACGCGGCTTTCGTGGCGGAGCGATATCGCGAGGGAGATACCCGGGCGCTGGAAACGCTGGAGGGATCGTTCGTAGTTGCCATCGTCGATCACGAGCGCGGGCGACTGGTGGTGTTGACGGATCGCTCGGGTTCGCGGCCGATTTACGTGGGGCGGACGGGTACGGCGGTGGTGATCGCACCGGAGCCGAAGGCGTTTTGCGGCGTGGCGGGGATGGACCTGGAGATCGTTCCCGGCGAGCCCGAGGACGCCGGCGATAATGGAGCCGCCAGACACGGAAGAAACACGCATCAGTGAGCCCAGCGGACCCTGCTTGCCCGAACGTTCTTTGGTACCCAGGTAGCCCAGTTCAGCGAGGCGCAGCAGCACGCCGGTATGAAACAACATCGCCCGGTAGCCGCCACCGCTCAGGCACAGGCCGATGCCTTGTTGCGGCTTGTCGCCGCCAGGCGCGTGAATACTGACGGGATCTAGATCGTAAAGCGTCATAGCGCCTCGTTATTCTTTGTTGTGCGATCGATATACCATATCCAGAAATCGATGAAATGACTACATCCGCTGGAGACGCGCCGTGAAGGACAAATTACAGATTACTGCGTACGAAGTCATCGAGGATCCGATGCCGCTGCAGCCGGCTGAGCGGACACGTCAGTGGATGGAAGATACCGTTGATCGCTTCGCCTATCGCTGCCTTCCGGTGGCGATCGCAAACCAGGTGGGTTGGGATATATTGTGCCCGGTTGCATTTACGGCCAGATGGAACGGCAAGCAAGGACTGAAAGACATAAGCCTGAAGTTTCATGGCAAGCCATCGGCGTTGATCGGCTCGCATTTCGGCCATGGCGTACTCACTTTTTCACCCGGTTACCTGTTCCGAACGACCCGATCGCACAACCTGTGGGTCAAAGGACCGACGAACTGTCCCAAAGACGGTATCGCACCGCTCGAGGGCCTGATCGAAACGGATTGGGCACCGTTTTCATTCACGATGAACTGGAAGTTCACCAGGGCCCGGCACAAGGTTCGCTTTGAAGAGGGCGAGCCGATTTGCCGCATCATTCCGTACCCGCGTCATTACATCCGCAAGTTCGAGCCGAAAATTAAAAACATCAATGAAAACGCGAAGCTCTATCAGCAATACGTCGAGTGGCGAGAGAGCAGGCTCGCGTTCAATGAAGGACTAAAGGAAGCAGGTTCCGACGCGGCCAGGGAAAAATGGCAGCGTGACTATATGAAGGGCCAGGACCAGAAAGGCAACACCTTCGCCGGGCATGAAACAAAGATCCAGATGAAGGACTTCAAACGAAACTGACGAATCTCGTAGGAGCCCGCCGTGGCGGGCGAATCATCTAAACCAGAACCTTCGGTAAGGTCGGATTCAGGTGCATCAACGCGTCGTACACCGACGTCCCTGTTGAAGCGGCGAGTTGATTCGGGTGTATTGCGGGATGGTCCGGCCCGAGCAGCGTGGCGACGTCGCCGATATTGACGCTAGGTTCATCACCCACCTCGATGATGGTGTGGCTGGCGCTGACAGCGCCGATGACGGGGTAGGCTGAACCATTCACAACCACATGTGCGCCGTTGACCGCCTCGCGCGGCATGCCATCGGTGTGTCCGACAGGAATTGTTGCGATCCAGGTTGATTTTTCTGCGATGTAATTTCGGCCGTAACTTACGCTGTCTCCGGCCCGCAACTGCTCGACCCGAACGACACGCGCCTTCAGTCGCATCGCGGGTGTCAACGTTGCAATCGAGCGTTCGCTCTCGAAATCGGACGGATAGGCGCCAAAAAGTGCGATACCGGGCCGCACCTGGTCCAGGTGGGAGTCCGCATAGTTGAAGACCGCGTGTGACGACGCGGCGTGCAGTGAACCCAGTTCGATGCCGCTGGCGCGAGCTGCGTCGGTAATCTCGATGAATCGACCGAGTTGCTCGCGATCGAAGTCGCTTTCCTCGGTAAATCCCGTAAATGTACCTTCGATATTGATCTCGAGCCCGCGCAATTTCCTGAGTACCGGCAATGCGCGGAAATAGGGAATGCCCATGCGGCTCATGCCGGTATCGAGATAAATATGTGCCGCTGCGGGTTGTCCTGCTTTTTTTGCAGCTCGAACGATACGCGACGCCGAGTCGTCGGTACAAATGCTCAACTGAACATCGCGGCGCAGGAGTTCTTCGCCGTCCCTGTCAGAGAACAGGCCCATGAGCAGCACCGGTTTCCTGATTCCCGCATCGCGAAGCGCGATGGCAGCTTCCGCCTTCACGACCGCAAACCCCTTGATCTGCGGCATCGGATCCAGTACCGAGGCAACGGTTGTCAGCCCAAGCCCGTAGGCGTTGTTCTTGATGACGGCGAGGATCGGACGTTTACCTGCAAGTCCCGACACCACCGCAACGTTCTTCCTGAGTGCCGCAGCATCGATTTCGAGCCACGGATCAAAACGATCCGCCGATATTGCTGTTGTTGCAGCCTGAGTGGCACTCGGGACAGAGGTCAATAAAGGCGTGGCTGCAAGTCCTGCCACAAACTCGCGTCGTGATACTGGCATAAGCTTGTCCTCGGGCGTTACATGCCGCTTTATTCGTTTTGGGTTGCGATTTACATTATAAACAATACCGGCACCGCTCCGCGCGGTACTGAAGTCATGCGCTTTGGAGTACCATCGGACTAACTGTGCCCAGTAGGGGTGGAAATGTCAGGATGACCGACCATCGCACAAACAATCCTCCCAAAGCGTCGCACGAAGGAACGGGCCATTTTGCGGAGTTCATAGCGGAGTTGCGTCGCCGGCGTGTGATCCGCGTGGCGTTGGTTTACATGGTCGCTGCCTGGGTGATCATGCAGGTGGCGCAGACAACTTTTCCGGCGTTGTTGTTGCCCGACTGGTCGGTCACGCTGGTCGTTATCCTTCTTGTCCTCGGTTTTCCGCTTGCCCTGATACTGGCCTGGGCTTACCAGGTTGAGGCCGATTCTGCGAGCCACTCCGAGACCTCGGTGCAGATTGTCCTGGACAAGAACCGCAAGGTCGATTTCATAATCATTGCGGGGCTTGCAGCGGTGGTCGTGGTTCTGGCCTTTGAGTTGTACGTCAAAGACACAACCAGTGCGCCTGCGGTAGCTACCGATAGACCGCCACCTGTATCCGTAGCGACAAGTGCCAGGGCGACGCGTCCGTCCATTGGCGTGTTGCCATTCGTAAACCTGAGCGACGATCCGCAGAACGGATATTTTGCCGATGGCCTGGCAGAGGAGATTCTGAATTTGCTGGTTCGGATGCAGGAAATCGATGTTGCATCCCGGACATCATCGTTTTATTTCAAGGGCAAAGATGTCGATATCAGTATGGTGGCAAATCACCTCGGCGTGACCAATGTTCTTGAAGGCAGCGTAAGACGACAGGGCGACACGATTCGTGTAACCGCGCAGTTGATCGAGGCCGAAACCGGCTTTCATCTGTGGTCGAATACCTACGAGAGAAAGCTGGAAGACATATTTAAAATTCAGGATGATATTGCGCGCCAGATTGCAAACGGACTCGATGTCGTACTTTCCAATGACTCAGATGCACTGCTGGACCGGGTACCCACAGACAGCGTCGAGGCTTATCAATTCTATTTGCAGGGTCGCGACTATCTGCGTGGCGAGCACACTGAAACACGGCTGCAAAGTGCAATGACGCTGTTCGATCACGCCATCGACATTGACAGCAATTTCGCCGAAGCGTATGCGGGACTTTGTGACTCATTGCTGGCCTTGTATGAACACAGCCGTTCAACAGATTTTTTCGAACAAGCGGAGCGTGCCTGCCATCGCGGGCTCACACTGGATGCCGGCGCCGGTGATGTAAACGCATCGCTCGGCAACTTATACAGGCTGTCCGGGCAATATGATAAGGCGGTAATTGAGTTCGAACGTGCGATTGCGCTCAATAACAGGAATGTGGATGCGTATTCCGGTCTTGGGGATATCTATCTGCGGCAAAACCGTCTCGACGAGGCAGAGAGCGCCTATCAGCAAGTCATCGATTTGCAGCCAGGTTACTGGCGTGGTTATCTTGAAATTGGTAATTTCCTGTTCGCTACCGGTCGAATTCAGGAGGCCGTAGAGTCATTCACTTACGTCGTCGACGTCACGCCTGACAATGCAACAGGGCATCTCAACCTCGGTTCCGCCTATTTCATGCTTGGCGATTTCGAAAATGCTGCCGCTATGTGGCGTAAGTCGATCGAGTTGGAGCCGAGAACCAGTACATATTTTAACGTAGGGAACAGTTATTTCTTTCTTGGCCGGTTTGATGATGCCGCTGAAATGTACCGACAAGCCAGTGAACTCGCGCCGGAAGATTTCGAGGTCTGGGGTGCTCTCGGCGATGCCTACCATTACACAGACGACGACAAGGAACTTGCAGAACCTGCCTATCTAAAAGCGATTGAACTTGGAGAAAAACTGCTTGACATCAATCAGTCAGATGCGAGGACGTTGGCTGCAGTGGCGCAGTACTATGCAAAAACTGGCAACGCGCAGCATGCAAGTGCACTTTTGATACAGGCAGATGACCTGGAACCGCATAACATGGATGTGCAATATTTCTCAGCGGTCACGAATGTTAGTTTGGGCAAGGAGGATGCGGCAGTAACGGCTATCACGAAAGCCGTCGAACTCGGCTATCCGACCGAAATGCTGCAACTGGATGTGGGGCTGTCACCGATCATCGACGACAATCTTCTGGAAGAATTGCTAGCATACGGTAAATGATGGTCTAAGCTAAATAAGAAGAGCAACATGGAGTGGGCGATATGAAAATCCTGACAACATTAAACGTCACAAAACGCGGTGCGATGATTGCGGCAATTGTCGCAATTTCTTCATTATTGGTGTCCTGCGCGAGTTTTGCGCCACCTTCGGGCCCCAAGGGCGGGCAGAATAATCCTTTCGTCGTAACGTTCGCATGGCAAAATGCGAAACCCTGCAAGGTCGATGCTGCATCAGTAACACCTGAATCCACCACATGTATACAAAAACCACAGTCAGATTTCTGTGTTGGCCAAAGCAAGTGGGTGCAATGGGAAAGCACGCCAGCTAAAAAGTACGATGTGTATTTCTCCCCATTTGTCGCGTCATCAGTCAATGCGGGCAACAATGGCAAGGCGAAAAAGAGAATAAGCAGTACGGCCCCATACGGCTATTACAAATATACGATCCTGGCCGAGGGCTGTAATGCGAAAACGGATGGTTTCGACCCACTGATGCGGGTAGACAAATAGCCCCGAAGCGACAGTCGCGTCACTGTCGCCGTTGGCTCGGTACAAACTCCTGCATGACCGCCGCTTT
>JADFGH010000164.1 GCA_022567775.1 Pseudomonadota bacterium
GTCGATACCGATCATCGTCATCATCGGTCCAGACTAACGCCTTTTAGCAGGTAATGGGTGAGTTCCCGGGTATCAGCAGCTATCAGGTCGGCCTCCCAGGTTCCTGGATCATCGTCATCGGTGATGTAGCCCCAGGCTGCGGCAATCGTAAACATTCCCGCCGCGCGGCCGGCTTCGATGTCGCGCACCGCGTCACCGACATAAACAGTTTTCGCTGATGGTACGCCCATTTGCTGACTGGCAAGCAGCAGCGGCGCTGGATCGGGTTTTCGTTGCGGCAGGGTATCGCCGCTGATCGAACAGGCGGCCCTTGAGCTGAGGCCCAATCCCGCCAGCAATGGGTCGGTCATCCGCATTGGCTTGTTAGTAACGATGCCCCATGGACGGCCTGCAGCATCAAGCTCGTCCAGCAAATCGCCAAGCGCTGGAAAGAGCGTCGAGTCGACGCATACGGCGGATTCGTAGCGACCGAGATATTCCCGGTGCAGTTGTTCTTTTTGCGCGTCATCGGCCTCCGGGAATGCCAGCCGAACGAGCCCTGCCGCTCCGTTTGAAACGTGCGACCGCGCCAGGTCATAGGACAGCAGTGTCAGGCCATGATCTTTCTGCATGCCGAGTAACACGGCCACCATGTCGGGCGCCGTATCCACCAGCGTGCCATCGAGATCAAAGAGAATTGCGTCGAACGTGTCGATCAAACGGCCGGTCATGCGTCATCCGGGCGTTGGAAGTGCATGAGGTAGTTGACGTCGATATTCTCACCCAAGGAATACTCGCGTGTTAGCGGGTTGTAATGCAGGCCGATGCTGCTCTTAAGTTGCAGTCCGCAATGACGGGACCACCTTTCCAGTTCGGATGGCCGAATAAACTTTTCATACTCGTGGGTGCCGGCCGGCAGGAGCCGCAATACATATTCTGCACCGATGATCGCGAACAGGAAGGATTTCGGATTGCGATTGATCGTTGAAAAGAACATGTTGCCACCCGGCCGCAGCAGCTCAGCACACGCGGCAATTACTGCGGGCGGGGATGGCACGTGCTCCAGCATTTCGAGGCAGGTTACGACGTCAAATTGTCCGGGGCGCTTGCTGGCAAGGTCTTCCGCGGTTGATTGCAGGTACTCGACGTTGGTGCCGGATTCGGCCTGGTGGAGCCTGGCAACAGCCAGCGGTCCTTCGGCCATGTCGATGCCGGTCACTGAGGCGCCGAGTGCTGCCATCGATTCGGTCAGGATGCCGCCGCCACAGCCGATGTCGACAACCCGGCTGCCCGAAAGCGTTGCTCTCTGGCGGATGTAGTCCAGCCGCAGCGGATTTATCTTGTGCAATGGTCGAAATTCACCCGCGGGATCCCACCAGCGCGACGCCAGGGCGTCGAATTTTGCGATTTCGGTGGCGTCGACGTTGTTCGGTGTTGCATTCATGCGCTCTTACGCTCCTGCTCCCCGGCAATTCGATACTGCCACTCCGATGTGCGTTGCAGCAGTTCGGCCACGTCAATGTGGCTAAGCGTTCCATTATCAACCTGGTGTTTGCCGGCGACCCAAACATCGCTGACTTGCTGCGGCTGCACGGTATACACAAGCTGTGAAATCGGATCGTAAACCGGTTGGCTATTGATATGGCGCAGGTCGATGCAGGCGAGATCAGCCCATTTGCCGGCTTCGATTGAACCGATGCTGTCAGCCAGACCGAGCGATTTCGCACCCTCCAGTGTTGCCATCCGCAATGCCTGCGCTGCCGGTAGTGCGGTAGCATCGTGCGCTTCAACCTTGGCAAGCAATGCGGCGGTGCGCATCTCACCCAGCACGTCCATGACGTTGTTGCTGGCGGCGCTGTCCGTTCCGAGTGCAACCGTGACGCCAGCTTTCCCGTAAGCGGCAATCGGTGCAATGCCGTCGGCAAGCTTCAGATTGGAGCGGGGACAGTGAGCAATGACGACACCCGCGTCTGCGAACAGGGCAATCTCATTGTCGGTCACATGCACCGCGTGCACCGCCATTAGTGAGGCGTTCACGAGGCCAAGGTCCCGCAGTCGCTCGATCGGGCGTTTGCCGTTGCTGTTCTGCTCATTCTCTATTTCCTGCGCCGACTCGTGCAGGTGAATCTGAATTCGCGTATCCAGCTGATCCGCGAGCACCCGCAAGTCGGTAAACGTCTGGTCGCTGACGGTCGCCGTCGAATGTGGTGCAAAACAACTCGAGACGAGCGGATGATCGGCATATGGGTCGTGTACGAGATCGGCCGCCTTGCTCAGGCACTCTGCCGCGCCATCGGCCCAGGCGCTCGGGGACTCGATGACCGGTGTGCCCACCATCGCGCGCATATGCAGGTCCACGGCTGTTTCTGCAACAATCTCCGGGAAGAAATACTGGTCGCTGAAACAGGTGCATCCGGACAGCAACATTTCGGCGATCGCCAGCCTGGTTCCATCCCGTACCATTTCGGCACTGACCCATCGGTTCTCAAGCGGCCAGACACCCTCGCTAAGCCAGCGTTCCAGCGGCATATCGTCGGCAATACCTCTAAGCAGTGACATCGCGGCATGCGTGTGCGCGTTCACGAAGCCCGGGAGCAGAATGTGATCGGGACGCTGCACAAGTACGCCGGGCGCATAGCGTTGCCGCGCATCGGGCGAGGGCAAAATATCGATGATCTTGCCGTCGTTAATGGCCACCGCGTGATCGGTCAACACGAGATCGTGAGGCTCAACCGGTACACACCAGCCAGCCAGGATTAGGGTGTCGCAATGTTGCATTTGTCTGCTTGTTGATGCCCGGTATTGGGGCCCGAATAACGTGCAAGTATAACGTTCAGGATGGCCGCTGCTAAGCGCTTTCAAAAGTGCATGAAATGGAGTGCAAAGCCTGCTGTTGTGCGGCCTCCTATGGTATTATTCTGATCTTGATTTGACGTGTGTTGGCGCCCCTGTCTAGCGCAGAAAAATCAGGAATTTTTCCGTAACGCACCCGTTTTTTAGTTACTGCGATTCCGCCTGTTTGATCGGAACCGCCCCGGCATTTTGAGTTTGTATGTCTGAAGTCGCACAGGAAATTCTGTCTGTAAGCCTCGAAGAGGAAATGCAGCAGTCGTACCTGGATTATGCGATGAGCGTCATTGTCGGGCGCGCGCTGCCCGATGTTCGCGACGGCCTGAAACCTGTGCATCGCCGTGTCCTGTATGCGATGCGCGAACTCGGCAACGATTACAACAAGCCCTACAAGAAGTCCGCGCGCGTCGTCGGCGACGTCATTGGCAAGTACCACCCGCACGGCGATTCCGCGGTTTACGATACGATCGTCCGCATGGCGCAGCCATTTTCCCTGCGCTACCTGTTGGTGGATGGACAGGGCAACTTCGGATCTGTAGACGGCGATGCCCCGGCTGCAATGCGTTATACGGAAGTGCGGATGTCACGCATCGCGCACGAGATCCTGGCCGACCTCGACAAAGACACCGTCGACTTCGTGGAGAACTACGACGGCTCGGAATCAGAACCGACAGTCATGCCGACCCGGGTGCCGAATTTGCTGGTCAACGGCTCATCCGGAATCGCTGTTGGCATGGCGACCAATATTCCGCCGCACAACCTCAATGAGATCATCAGCGCCTGTCTCGCGCTCATTGAGGATCCCGCGATTGACGTGGCAGGGCTCATCAAATTGGTGCCAGGCCCGGACTTTCCGACCGCAGGCATTATTAATGGCGCGCAGGGCATCTATTCGGCCTACAGTACCGGCCGCGGCCGCGTTTTCATGCGTGCCAGGACCTCTATCGAGACGATCGACCAGCGTGGCAAGGAAGCCATTATCGTCACCGAACTACCCTACCAGGTAAACAAGGCCCGACTGATCGAAAAAATCGCCGATCTGGTGCGGGAGAAACGCATTGAGGGCATCACCGAACTCAGGGATGAGTCGGACAAGGACGGCATGCGCATCGTCATTGAACTTCGCAAAGGCGAATTGAGCGATGTGGTGCTCAATAATCTGTACAAGCAAACACCGCTGCAGAGCGTGTTTGGCATCAACATGGTTGCTTTGCAGGATGGCCAGCCAAAACTCCTCAATCTGAAACAGATGCTGGAGGCATTTGTCGCGCATCGGCGCGAGGTGGTCACGCGGCGCGCAGTCTTCGACCTCCGCAAGGCCAGGGACAGGGCCCACGTGCTCGAAGGGCAGTCGGTTGCACTTTTCAACATTGACGAGGTCATCGCACTGATCAAAGCATCACCATCACCTGCTGAGGCGAAGACGGCGCTGATCGCGGCAAGATGGGCGCCAGGCGCGGTGACCGAAATGCTCGAGAAAGCAGGTTCCACGGATACCCGGCCCGATTCGCTCGAGGAGGGATTCGGCATTGTTGATGGCGAATACCGGCTGTCTGCAGTTCAGGCACAGGCGATTCTGGATCTTCGACTGCATCGGCTGACGGGTCTTGAGCAGGATAAAATATTAAAAGAATACAAAGAGATACTGGGTAAAATTAAAGAATTATCTAATATATTATCGGACCCTGATCGGCTGCTCGAAGTTATCAGGACCGAGTTGATCGAGATTCGTGATACCTATGGCGATGCGCGCAGAACCGAGATCAACCAGGACCACAGTGACCTCGAGGCGGAGGATCTGATTCCTGAAGAAGAGGTTGTCGTAACGCTGTCGCACGGCGGCTATGTGAAGGCGCAGCCGATTGACGCCTACCAGGCGCAGCGGCGTGGCGGGCGTGGCCGCTCGGCAGCCAAGGTAAAAGACGAGGATTTCATCGACAAGCTGTTCGTTGCCAACACGCACGACACCATTCTTTGCTTCTCGAGCCGCGGCAAGATGTACTGGTTAAAAGTGTACAGAGTACCGCAGGCAAGCCGCGGATCGCGTGGCAAACCGATCGTGAATTTGCTGCCGCTCGGGGAAGGGGAACGTATCAACGCGATTTTGCCGATCCGCGAATTCGACGCGGACAATTTCGTGTTTATGGCGACCAGCGCCGGGACCGTTAAGAAAACGCCGCTCAATCTTTTCTCGCGGCCGCGATCAAGCGGCATCATTGCAATTGACCTGCGCCACGATGACAAGCTGGTGGACGTTGCCATTACTGACGGCCAGCAGGAGATCATGCTGGTGGCGAGCCACGGCAAGGCCATTCGCTTCAAGGAAGAGGATGTCAGGCCGATGGGCCGCGGCGCCGCAGGGGTGCGCGGCATCAAGCTGCCGCAAGGTCACGAAGTCATCGCATTATCGATTGTTGGGGATGGCATGCTCCTGTCGGCAACGGAAAACGGTTTCGGCAAACGAACGGAGATCAACGAATTTCCGATACAGGGCCGCGGTGGACAGGGTGTCATCGCTATCCAGACGACGGCGCGAAACGGCCGTGCGGTAGGCGCTGTCCAGGTACACGAAGACGACGAGATCATGCTGATTAGCTCGAGCGGCACCCTGGTGCGTACGGCGGTCAGAGATATTTCGATCATCGGTCGCAATACCCAGGGTGTCACCCTGATACGCGTCGCATCGGGGCAGCGCCTGGTCGGTCTGGCGACCATCGAGTCCATCGAAGACGAGCCCATCGGGGATGCCGAAGAGTAGGCACTCGCAGGAATCTCGGCCCATGTCTCGCGTTTTTAATTTCAGTGCCGGCCCTGCCGCACTGCCTGATGCGGTTCTGGAACGGGTACGCGACGATATTCCAGACTGGAACGGGACCGGCATGTCGGTCATGGAAATCAGCCACCGCAGCCAGGATTTCATGGCCGGAGCGGCCAAAGCGGCGCA
>JADFGH010000165.1 GCA_022567775.1 Pseudomonadota bacterium
CGAAGCACCGATTTTCGAGATCGCAGATATCGGGCTGGTCGGAGACCTGTTCAAAATCGTCCCCGAGCTTGAGGCTGCTATAGGAGCGGCCTCTGGCCGCGAATAAATCTGCCCGCTGGGGCGGGGCTCCTACAGGTTAGCCAAAATCGACTCGGCCTTGCTCACCTCGAGCTTGCCCGGCGCTTCCACAGCTACATGCGTAGCGGTGCCATCGTCGACGATGATCGCGAATCGCTGCGACCGTGTCCCCATGCCAAACGCCGTACCGTCCATTTCGAGGTCAAGTGCCCTCGCGTATTCGCCGTTGCCATCCGCGAGCATCATTACCTTGTCGCCAACATTCTGATCATCGCCCCAGGCGTGCATCACGAAGACATCGTTCACTGACATGCAGGCAATCGAGTCAACACCTTTGGCAAACAATTCATCGGCCTGCTTGACGAATCCAGGCAGATGACTCGCCGAACAGGTCGGCGTAAATGCCCCGGGCACGGAAACCAGGACCACTTTCTTGCCGGCAAATAATTCATCGGTTGATATTGCGCCGGGACCGGCATCCGTCATCACACCGAATACGCCGGACGGCATTTTTTCGCCTACTCGAATCGACATAAGGAAACTCCAATTACTGTTTAATATTATTGACTTTATTTAGTGCCTAATAGTCATTTTCGCCGACATGCACGATAAGGCCATCCCAATTGTCATTCATTTCCAACTGGCAGGTCAGGCGGCTGTTGGCCCGTCGATCATAAGCAGCCTCCAGCATGCTGTCCTCCATGTCGTCCATTGCGGGCATTTTTTCAGTCCAGGCTTCATCGATGTAGCTATGGCAGGTTGCACAGGCGCAGGCACCACCGCATTCAGCCACGATGCCCTCGATATTGTTGTTGATTGCGCCCTCCATCACGGAATAGCCAATCTCGACCTCGACCTCGTGCCGTTCGCCTTTTGGAGTGATGTATATAACTTTGGGCATTTCCTGAACCTGGGGGTCACGATGCAAAAAAACGGGCGCCGCAGGCGCCCGCATTTCACAGGGGCCAGCAGCTAATCAGATGTCGCGGTCCCGGCGGCGCTCTGCCAGCTCTCGCTGTTGTTTCCGGGCGGCGGCCTCGGCAAGGCGAATCTGTTCATTGCGCTGAATATCACTATCGATAACGGTAATCCACTGACGTGAAATTTTACGGGACCGACGGGTTTTTGCGGCCTCACGGAACGCTGCAACCGAAGCCCGGTACTTTTGCTGATTGTACAGGCACATACCAAGAGAGATTTGTGCATGATCGGGGCTCTTGATGCCGCCCTTCTTGATGCCCTTGTTTATCGCAGCGACACACTCGCCAAACTGGCCTAGGTTCAGGTAGGCGTTGCCCAATCTCAGGTCCAGCTCGCCCTCAGTGCTGAGCCTGGCTGCCTGCTGCAGCGCAGGAATTGCTTTCTCATCCTCGGCAGCCAGCGTCCAGGCCTGCGACAGCAGCCGATAATTCTTGGCATTCTTCGCAACCCTGCCTGTCTCCATTTCCTCAGTGAGCAAAAGTGCCGCCTTGTAAGGAACTTCCCGCTGCAGGTAGAGCTGCGCCATCGTGACCAGTTCCGACTCTTTCTCGAGCAGTCCCTGGGTCATCGCCGCATCATAGGCGGCGACCAGGTTATGCTCTTCGCCCAACTCGGTGTAAGCACCCGCGAGCGAGAACCAGTAACGCTTTTTCGGCCAGTTGACGAGCAGGATTTTCTGGATGTCCCTGACTTTCTCGTAATTCTCCTGCTGAAAAAAAGCAAAGTTCAGAAGCACATACCAGTCTTCCTTGACCGTCAGCTTGCGCTTCACCGCCACCGCCATGGCCGCTTCAATCGGCCTTACCATTTCCGCATAGCGATCGATCTGGTACAGGTTTTGCGCGTAAAGGATATAAGGGTCCGGCGCGGGATTGGTTTCCAATACGAACCACTCATCCAGCAAACGAATCGCCTTGTTGTAGTCCTCTTCCATCGTTGAAAGCTGAGCAAGCGTATACAACGTTTGTTTCTTGATTTGTTCTTCGATACTCGGAATACGCAGCATTTCCTCGTAGGTCGCGATCGCTTCCGGCATTTTCTCGAGGTTGTAGTACACGAAACCAATGTAGTTCAGTACATTCTGTAATTCGTAATCCGTCAGTCCTTTCTTGCCCTTCAGCGTGTTCAGTATTTTCAGTGCGGTTGCGGAATCATCGGCGTCGATCGCATCCTGGGCTTTCTGAATCCGGTCATAGACCGCTTTACTCACTGCCTGCGCCTGCTTGGTCTTCCGGTTATCCCGTTCTTCGTCTTCCTGGTCAGCATAGGCCGCCCCGGTGGCGAAGATTCCGCAAACCAGCCCTACGAAAATACGTGAGAGCAAACGGTGCTTGCTGTTCATAAGCATGATGTCCTTAATAACACTGCTGTTTCCGGCTATTCTTCGATTCGAAAACTTATTCGCGTCTTGACGCCCACCACCTCGACCGGCACCCCATCGACTACCCGCGGCTTGTACTTGAATTTCAGGACGGCCCTTGTCGCCGCGCGCTCGAACAGGCTGCTGGTCGAGTATTCAACAATCGGATCCTTGACCGTGCCCGCGGCGGTCACCGTGAAACTCATGTCCACATAGCCCTCGACCCCACGCGACAATGCGCGCGCAGGATAGATAGGCGCAACCCGTACGATCGGCAGATAATCGCCTTCGGCGATATTCATGCCACCGGGTCCACCAATGTCAATATTGGTTACCGCCGGTGGCGGCGCTATGTTGATCGTCGGTGCGTTCGGATCAATGCTGTCCAGATCCTGAGGCGGCATCTCCGGCGGCAACTCCGGTGGTTTCTCGGGTTTTTCCGGGAGTAAATCCTCGGTATTGAGGGTCTCATTTCTTTTGATGCGGACAAAATCGAGCTGGTACCGCGTCCTTTCCTTGGTGACGGCATCCTCGGCATGTTCGATCAACAATTGCATGATGAATAACAGCGACAAGGTAACGGCCATTCCGACGACGATGGAAAATGCGTATCTACCAATCATGATCAGCGCTCCGCTTACGGGTTTGCAGCGATGGACACGTTATACACCCCCGCCCGGCGAGCCGCATCCATAACGATAACAAGCATCTCGTTGGTCGACTTTTTGTCGGCCTGGATGACCACCGATCCCTTCGGATTCTCGGCGTGCAATCGTTCGATATTCGGCCGCACTGCACGCGGGTCGATCATACGCCGATCGATCCAGATCTCGTCATTCGCGCTGATTGCAATCAGTATGTTGGCATCAGCGACACTCTCGGCAGTCGGCGCATCCGGCCGGTTAACGTCGATTCCCGCTTCCTTGATGAAAGACGCGGTAACGATAAAGAAAATAAGCATAATGAAAACAACGTCGAGCATTGGCGTCAGGTTGATTTCATTTTCCTCTTCTTCTCCGCCTATTCCTGCAATCGATCTACGCATTTTTCAATGTCCTTTTAATGATCCATCGTGAGCGAGTCCTCGAGGAACTCCACTTCGCGCGCCGCACGGCGGGTCAGCAATGTCACCAGGAGCACTCCGGAGAGGGCTCCCACCATACCCGCCATTGTCGGCACAGTTGCCTGAGACACGCCTCCAGCCATTGCCCGCACATTTCCCGAACCGGAAACTGCCAGGACCCCGAACACCTTGATCATGCCGGTTACGGTGCCCATCAGACCCAGCAACGGGCACAGCGCCACCAGGGTCTGAATCATCGGGATGGACCTGTTGGTCGCCATCGAGAACTGTGAAATCATACCCTCGCGGATTGCGTGCGCGTTCCATGACTTGCGCTCCGGGCGTGACTCCCAGCGGTCATGAATGTCTCTTGACATGATCTTCATCTCTGAGCGGAAATACATCAACCGCTCAGCGATCAGCACCCACATCACGAAGATCGTGAACGCGATCCAACGCAAAACCGGGCCGCCCAACTCCATGAAATCGCGTATGGCCTCGAAACTGTCAGTTAGCCACAGCATTTGCTTCTCCTCAGACAGCCCTTAGCCGTGCTTCTCTGAATGCGTCGCAACAATGCCGGCACTCTGTGACTGGATTATATTGATGATCTTGCGACTCTGGCCACTGACCAGCGTGTGGATCAGTACCATTGGAATAGCGACCACCAGTCCGAGTACCGTGGTCATAAGCGCCTGGGAAATACCACCAGCCATCATCTTCGGGTCGCCAGAACCGTAAAGTGTGATTACCTGGAAGGTTTTGATCATGCCGGTAACCGTTCCGAGCAGACCCATGAGCGGCGCTACGACGGAAATTACCTTGATAATCAGCAGACCCTTGGTCAGATCCGGCATTTCCTTCAAAGCGGCTTCACTCAGTTTGAGCTCAATGGTTTCAGTGTCTGCACCCCGGTTGGCTTCATAGGCAGCCAGTACACGCCCCAGCGGATTGTCGGTGCTGGCGGATTCGCGTTTCAGCTGTGCGGATACCTTGCGGCCTGCCGTCGACAAACCGACCGCGCGCCACAAGGCTATCAGCAAGCCGATGAAGCCAAGGCCCATGATGCAGTAACCGACGATGCCGCCCTGGCGCAGACGATCGCCGACTGTCGGCGATTCGACCAGCAATGCCAGGATGCTGCCGCGGGTACCATCGAGACCAAAGGTCACTGTTGTTCCGCTGGCAGCATTCACAATGTCGTCTGTCGAGTTGGTATAGCGTCCCTGCTCCGGTTGCCGGGTCAGCTCGGAGACAGACCCTGTCGCGGAGTTGTACCGCAGGTAACCGTCTTCGAAAACAATATTGAAGGGACCCACACGGACTATGGCGGTATTAATGACCTCGCCGTCCGCAAGCGTTATTTCGTGGTTAAACCTGACAATCTTGCCGGATTCGGTCACTTCGCGTTGCAGCTCATACCAGAGTCTTTCAATTTCAGTGATGGACGCAAGCGAACTGGCGCCAGCCATCTTGTTACCCAGTTCGACCAGGAAAGCCTCCCGGTCCGGGTACTGAATGCTGACCAGCGACTCGCTGAAGCGGCCTTGCGCATCGCCGGACACCGTCTGCAGTACGCCGAAGAGTTCCTTCAATGCGCCAAGACGCTCGTCCAGCGCCACTCGTGCAGCAACGATGCGTGTCTGGTTGTCCTCGAATAACTGCTCGAGGCGCTCGCTGTTGCGCTCCTGCCGGGCCCGTTCCTGACGCGCCTGGTTCAGCAGATTTTGCTGCTCATTTCTGGCCTGGGCAAAGCGCTGTTCGCGCTGCCGTGCTTCCGCAGAATCTCTGGCCTGACCGCGTTCGATCTGCTTCAGGAGTGCGTCCATGCTGGTGGCGTCTTCTTCCTGCGCCTGTACCATGCCCACCATCAGGAAAAGGCTGGCAATCATTATTGTTAGTCGTCTCATGGATCAAGCTCCCCCGGCAGATTCAGGTGCAGGCACAGGGAGCAACATCAGCTCCGGTGCAATCAGTTGCCGGGCAACCCGGATGCCCTTGCGAACTTCGCTGCGGTGTTTGTTACTCAGTTGCTCAAAGGCACCAATCTCGGCGTTCCACCATCCCGTGATGCTGGTGTCATCCGACTGAAAATACAGTCCGATTCGACCGATACGCAACATGTTGTACTCTCTTGTGGAGCCGTCGATCTCCAGCGCCTGCACGTAATGTTCGCTGGAAATCCCGTAATCATTTTCGATTTGATAGGCTTCCATCACCTTGCGGAATTTCTCGGCGACACTAACGTCGGATCGTTCCATGATTTCCTTCAGCTCAGCCATACGC
>JADFGH010000166.1 GCA_022567775.1 Pseudomonadota bacterium
CAGGAGATAGGTACGGGCACGATAGCGTACGTTCGCACTCAGATTGCCGACGGTGACCTGGCTCGCCTTGTCGGAGTTAAAGCCGAATTTGACTGAACCCTCGAAACGCTGCCAGATTTTTTCGTCGGTCTCGATCGGCGTGATGCGAACGATTTGTGACATATCGATCTCCTGGATGTTTTCGCCCCGGCCAATGCCGACCACTCCATCGGTGCCGGTTGCAAAAAGACCCCCAAAGTAGCGGGTGCCTGACGCTAACTCGACCTGCAGTGACTGATTACTTTTTAGCGAGACTATCTCTTCCCACTCTATGGTCACCGTCCCCATGGAGTCGGTGCCATAGCGCAGCGCGCCAAAATCGAGGGACTTGATCTCACCGGTCACAGCATCACCGTTGATCAGCACGACGATGTCTGTTTTGGCGGCCTCAGCGTCGTGGGGCACCCCCAGGGCAAGGAGAATCGTGGCCAGGCAGGCCCACACTGTTTCGGTTTTCTGCATCCTTATATTCCTTGAAAAACTGCCATCTGCTGCGCTTCGCAGCGGCGATATTACGAGTAATATCCGTTAATTACGACCAGCCAGGCGGGCGCTGCAATATTCGAAGCAGCGCCCCGGTCTGTTAAACTAGGTCCAAACTACCGGAGAGAACTTTGCTGATTCGAAAGCCTGCCGATATTCGCCCCTCTGAAATCACGAGCCGGGAGAATTACCTCAACCGCCGAAAATTTATACAGAGCACGGCGCTGGCTGGTAGTTCGCTGATCGCCGGCACGGCGGCCGGCTCCATCGTTCCAGAGGAAAGACGTGCCAGACTGACTGGTGTCGAGACCAGTGAGTTCAGTACCAGCGAAGCACCAAACAGCTACACCGATATTACGACCTACAACAACTACTACGAATTCGGCACGAACAAGGACGACCCGTTCCGCAACTCGCAGGAATTCGAACCGCGCCCCTGGTCGATCACGGTTTCGGGCCACGCGGACAAAACGGGCACGTTCAATCTTGAGGACATCGTCAAGCCGCACGTTCTGCAAGAGCGCATTTATCGACTGCGTTGCGTAGAGGCGTGGTCGATGGTCATTCCTTGGGTTGGCATCCCGTTGGCTGACGTCATCAAACAATTCGCGCCGCAGTCCGCCGCCAAATACGTCGTCTTTCGCACCTTGAATGACCGGGCAAGAATGCCGGGGCAACGCTCGCGGGTACTGCGGTGGCCATATATCGAAGCACTGACTATTGCCGAGGCGGCCAACCCGCTGCCGATACTTGCTGTTGGTCTGTACGGTGAAGTATTGCCGAACCAGAACGGTGCGCCGATACGCCTGATCGTGCCCTGGAAGTATGGTTTCAAAAGCATCAAGGGCATTGTCAGCATCGATTTCTCAGAGACACGGCCGAGGACCAGCTGGGAAATTGCGGCGCCGCACGAGTACGGGTTTTACGCGAACGTCAATCCCAACGTTGACCATCCGCGCTGGAGCCAGGCAAGGGAACGCCGCATCGGCTCAGCGCCGCAAGGTGCCCTGCAAAGCATTTTCGGTGCAAAAAAACAGCCGACATTGATGTTCAATGGCTATGGCGAGCAGGTCGCCCATCTGTATGACGGACTGGATCTCAGAAGAAACTTCTGACCCGTAATGAATGTCATTCGGCAAATCCGCTTCCTCTGGAAGCCGCTGGTTTTTGTCGCCTGCCTGATTCCTGCGGCCCTTGTCGTGGGCGACACTTTCGCCATAACAGGGACGCTCGGCGCCAATCCGATTGAAGAGATTCAGGATCGCTTCGGCAACTGGGCATTGAGATTTATCCTGATCACGCTGGCCGTGACCCCGTTGCGGCAAATCAGTGGCTGGAACTGGCTGGTCCGTTTTCGCCGCATGCTTGGCCTGTTCGCCTTCTTCTATGTTCTGATGCATTTTCTTACCTGGCTTTTCCTCGACCAGGAACTGTTGCTGTCGGCGATCAGTGAAGACATTTTCGAGCGTCCATTCATCACCATCGGGTTCACTGCATTTCTGATTCTGATCGCGATGGCAGCGACGTCTACCACTGCAATACGACGGCGCATGGGCAGGCGCTGGCAGCAACTGCACTACGGCATTTACGTCGCCGGAATCCTTGGTGTCTGGCACTACTGGTGGCAGGTCAAACTCGACGCGAGCGACCCTGCAATATATGCAGCACTGCTGGCAGCATTGCTTGGCTACCGGCTGTGGCGTCGAAAGCGTAAAGTAGCCGCACAGCCAGAGAGGAATCGCCATGGCAATCGCCGCCTGGAAACGCATTGAGAAAACGCCCGGCTACCAGAAAAAGAAGCGTTTCCTGAAACGATTAATCGGCAAAGAGCTTCGGCTCAGGAACGATATCGATATGCCTGTAATCAAGGATGGCGGCTGGTGGTTCACGCCGGAGGGTCTCGATGCCGACAGCATCGTTTATTCGCTCGGCGTCGGTGATGACATCGAATTTGATCTGTCCGTGATTGAGAAAT
The DNA here is from genome assembly GCA_022567775.1 of Pseudomonadota bacterium. Lineage (GTDB taxonomy): Bacteria > Pseudomonadota > Gammaproteobacteria > Steroidobacterales > Woeseiaceae > SZUA-117. Next base: position 2,498 of record JADFGH010000166.1, read on the forward strand.
ACGGCGTTGAGGTGCATGCGTTCGATCCAACCCCCTCCTCTATCGATATGCTTAAAGGAATGGATCTGCCGCAGCGATTCGAATTTCATCCCTGGGCAGTCACTGCCGCCGACGGCAGCCTGACGTTCTACCCGCGCCTGAAAAAGGACGGCACGAAATCCGATGTCATGTATACGCTGATTGCGGAGGAGGAAACCGTCGATGATGCAATCGAAGTTCCCGCATACAGCCTGTCGACGATCATCCAGAAACTGGGTCACGAACAAATCGACCTCATGAAAATGGACATCGAGGGCGCCGAGTATGAAGTGCTCGACGGTCTGTTGGCATCACCGATCAAACCGACGCAATTGCTGGTCGAATTTCACCACCGTTTTCCCGGAATCGGCCTCGAAAAGACAGCCGATGTGATAGAGCGTCTGCGCGACGCCGGGTATAAAATCTTCGCAATCTCGGAGACAGGACGCGAAGTGTCCTTTCTGCGCCTATAATCGCGTTATGCACTTCTGCCAGGACAGCTTATTCAGGATTTTCGCGGCGGCGGCTATTACATCGCTGCTCTGTGCCTGCGCCAGCTCCGGCGGATTACCACCTCCATTGGAATCGCAGAACTGCCCGGGTAACGAGGTGGTCGTATGTCGGGGCGGCACGGTTTCGAAGGCAGGCAGGATAGGCGACCGCGAGCCACGCATTTGTGAATGCCGGCCACGGGATGAGATTACCTGTTAGGTAGAAAAGGAGTGTGCCCGATTTTTCGGGGCCGACTAGCGAAACATCGAGGGATCGATCTCCATCGAGACTTCGCTGATCTTGTCGACCGGAATGCCCACCCTCTTTGCATGTTCGTAAATCGCGTCTGTGTCGGGTGCTTCGTATTCGCAATAAACCTTGCCTTCAGCTTCGGACACGTAGCTCCGAACCCAGACGACACCTTCCATGTCATCAACGACTTTCACCGATAGTTTTCCCACTTCCGCGAGCTGCTCCGGGCTTTCAGGTTTCATGTTCCTTTCAATGATGTAACGAGGCATTCTTATCCCCCTGGTCAGATTAATTTGCGCTCGATTTTGAATCGGGCGATTGTAACTCGCTGGCGAGCGATTCGAGCGATTTATCGCCAATTTCACGCGCAACGGCCAATGCGGCCGTGGCGAATGCGTCGGCTTGTTGTACTTCGCCGGCCTCACGCGACACCTCGCTCAGACGTTGCAACGCCCATCCCTCGCCCGCCCGATCCCCGAGGTCACGGCGGCGTTCGATGCATTGCTGATACCAGGTGCCAGCATCGCTCAGGTCACCGCCAGCGCGAGCGGCCGCGCCCAGTGCAGCAAGGCTGTCAGCCTCTGCGCCATCTTGCCCGAATTCCCGATTGGTGGCGAGCGCCTCTTGCAGAACCGTGAGGGACTCGGCCGCCTTATCCAGTTTCGTCAGCACTGCGCCGAGGCCATTCAATACGACGCCAAGTTCGTCTTTGTTTTGTTCGCATCGGATCAATGCTGCCGCCTTGCGATATTGCTTCTCTGCTTCGTCGAGTTCACCGCCCTGCCACGCAGACAGTGCAATGCTGTTGCGTATTCGTGCTTCAGTTTCCTTGTCTTCAAGCTCGGTCGCTATCGCCAACGCCCGTCGGTAAAGCCAATGCGCCTCCGACCGGTCTGGCGCCCGGCGCAAACCGGCCAGACGTTCCAGGGCGGCCATGGCGCCCGAACGATCGCCGGGACGTTCCTGCATTTCAATTGCCAGGCGCCACGTTGCCTCGGCCTCGGGAAGCGCGGCGCGCTGTTGTGCATTCGCAAGCTCGGCAAGGGCGGACGCCAGTGGCTCTTCATCGCCAATGCGCCGCAGAACGCTGACGGCTTCCTCAAAATGCGGGCTCGCCTGTTCCGGTTTACCGCAGGTTACGAGTGCTTCACCCAGAAAAACCAATGACTGGGCCAGCTGATCTGTACGATTTGCGCGCCGCGCCAGCTGCACGGAGTCCTGGTATGTCGCCAGACCCTTATCAAGCTGTCCCTTCTCGAGGTACAGCGCTGCCGCCCCCAACGTATTGAACACCTCGCGCGCAGGCATTCGGGCTTCCCGGGCGAGCCGGCCGCCCTCTTCAAACGCATCGATGGCATCATCGGTGCGCCCCATGGCCCGCAGCAGGTGCCCCTTGTAGTTATACGCATAACTCTGGTCGACCGGGTTGCCGGTTTCATTCGCCAGAACCAGCGCCTCGTCACCAATCGCCATGGCGCGATCCCACTCCTCCAGTCGTCGCAGCGCGCGACCAAGATTCAGGATATCTCTGATTAGCCGGCTGCTGTTGTCCTGCTCGCGCGAATTATTGACGGCCTTTTCCAGCCAGGGTACCGCCTCGCCGTAGTCGCCCTGACGCCATAGCAGATGTCCAAGGCTTCGCAATACCTTGCCACCAAGCTGCGGATTGTCGAGTTGATCTGCAATCTCCAGTGCCTGATCCAGGGGCGGACGGGCGTCTTTAAACCGCCCCGACAGAGTGTGAAGATCGCCCTGCCGCACACACACCTCGCCACGTTCCGTCGTCGGCACATCGGCCGGCAACAGGCCGCTGAGATCATCGATGACCTGTTGTTGCTCGTCCCGGCGCCCTAGTTCTTCCAGGTGACGCTCCAGGTCGAGTAACAGTTGTATGAGCAGTGAAGTTTTTTCCGCCGTTTCCTTGTCGCTATTTTCTATCCAGGCACGCGTGTGAATCAGTGTTTCAACCGTTTCCGGCAGCCGCCACAAACTTTCGGCTCTCTGCGCGGCAACCAGGCCATAGCGAATGGCCTTGTCCCAGTCCTCGGCGACAGCGAAGTGCACCGCCAGTCGCGCCGAATACTCGTCCACATTGTCGCCGTACAGTTCTTCGATGGCCGCGCCGACAACGGCATGTCTTTCTTTTCTCTGCCGCTCCAGCAAACTGCCGTAGGTTACATCCAGGGTGAGCGCGTGCTTGAAACGATAGGTAGGCTCCTTGCCGAGCCCCGTGCGCTGAATCAGACCTGCATCTCGCAAGGTCTCCAGCGAGCCCTCGATGCGCGCACGGGAAGGGACCACTTTTGCCAGGAGGCTGAGCCCGAATTGCGGCCCGATAACCGCGGCACAGCGCAGTACTTCCCTGGCTTCCGGATCAAGCCGGTCAAGCCGGCTCTTGAGAACCGCCTCCACGGTATCGGGTATGACTAATCGCTCAATACCGCTAGCGAGCTGCGCTTCTCCGTCGCTGATAACCAGCGCTCCGGATTCCAGCAGC
>JADFGH010000167.1 GCA_022567775.1 Pseudomonadota bacterium
ACCCGCAAGTCGCTGGTGTTGATTTCTATCTCTTCGATTTCGTCGGGCTCGGCCAGCACTGCGACGGTGCAAGCCGAGGTGTGAATGCGTCCCTGTGACTCGGTCGCCGGGACACGTTGCACGCGATGTGCGCCGGATTCGAATTTCAGCTTCGCGTAAATACCGCTGCCCGTTATACGGCTGACGATTTCCTTGAAGCCGCCATGTTCGCCTTCGCGGGCGCTGATGATTTCAAGCGGCCATTTCATGGTTTCCGCATACTTCGAATACATGCGGAACAGATCACCGGCAAAGATCGCGGCCTCGTCGCCGCCGGTGCCAGCGCGAATTTCGAGATATATGTTTCTGTCGTCGTGCGGGTCAGGCGGAATCAGCGCTTTTTGTAATTCCAGTTCCAGCGATTCGCGATTCTCCTCGAGCGTGGTCAGTTCCTCCTCGCCCATCTGGCGAACTTCATTATCACTGTCGCTGGCCATTTCCCTGGCAGCCACGATGTCATCGCCGAGTGTTTCGTACTGCTTGAACAGGCCGACGATTGGCTGGAGCCGCGCATACTCTTTTCTCAGGCCGCGAAACTGGTCCTGATTGCCGATTATGTCAGGATCGGTCATCAGCCCCTCAAGCTCTTCAAACCGGTCACGCGTGGTTTCCAACTTGTTTCTGATTGAGTCCTTCATGGTTTAGTCATTCTTCCCGAGGCCGAAGAGTTCGCGGATGGTGTCGATGAACGCCTGGTCCGATTGCTCGCCGGCCTCACGCAGCCGGACGCTTGGCTGGTGCAGAATTTTTTTGAGGAGTGAGGAGGTGACAAACTCCAGGACTTCGTCCTGGTCGGCGCCCTTTGCCAGCCTGCGCCGCGCCTGTTCCAGCACCTCATTGCGGAGTGCGTCGCCATGGTCACGCAGCGCGGTAATAACAGGCGCCACTTCCTTGCTGCGCTCGATGCTCAGGTATCGCTGCGTTTCGTCGTCCAGTATGCGATTGGCATCGACTGCGGCGGCTTCCCGATTGCTGCGGCCCTCGGTGATGACTTTGTCGAGATCATCAATCGTGTAAAGATATACGTCATCCAGTTCGCCGATACCGGCTTCGAGATCTCTCGGCACGGCGATGTCTACCGCAAAAATCGGCCTGCGCTTTCTTGCTCGAATGGCGCTTTGCATTTGTTCGGTCGTGATCACCGGCTCCGTACTGGCGGTCGAGCTGATCAGAATATCTGCCTCGGGCAGCGTGCCTTCGATCTCGGACAACGGCAGTGCAAAGCCGTCGAACTGGGTGGCAATGTTCTGCGCGCGCCCGAAATCACGGTTGGCCACGAACATGCGGCCGATGCCCTTGCTGTGCAGGTGCCTGGCAACCAGTTCAATGGTCATGCCTGCACCAATCAACAATGCAGTGTGTTTTGAAAATTCGGCGAAAAACTGATTGGCGAGATTGACCGCGGCGTAAGCCACCGAGACCGGGCTTGTGCCAATCTCGGTATCGGTACGGACTTTCTTGGCAACCGAGAACGTGTGGTGAAAGAGTCTGTTCAGTTGAGAGCCGACCGTGGCTGAGCGCTCGGCCTGGCGAAATGCGTCTTTCAACTGACCCAGGATCTGCGGTTCGCCGAGCACCATGGAGTCGAGTCCGCAAGCCACGCGAAACAGGTGGCGAATCGCCTCCTCATTGTTAAGAGTAAATAAGGCGGCCTCGGCATCCTGGCTAAGTGACTGATCACTCTTGAGCCAGAACTCCAGTGTCAGCAGTCCACTATCGTCGGTTTCCAGGTAAAACTCGGTGCGGTTGCAGGTTGAAAGAAGCACAGCCTCATCAATGCCTTGCAGTTGTACGAGCTCACCCAGCGCCCGGGTGATATCGTCACCCGAGTAGATCACCTGTTCGCGAATTTCGACAGGTGCCGTGGTATGGTTCAGCCCGAGTATGTGGAGCGGCATCTTGATATTTGGGGATCAGGGTGAAAAACAGTGCGTATGATAAGCGAACTGATGACGTAGTTCCTTGTCTGTTTCCACCTCCACTGGAAAATTGCCATATGGCGATGCAAGCAGGATCACACTATTGAATCGCATTAGAAGACGGTTGCAGCCCCTCGCATTTGGAATGGTCTGTGTGCTCCTGTCCGCCACACCGCAGGTTTTTGCCGACGATACAGAGGAACTCTCCGAGCACCTGGTGCAGGCCGAGATCGCCCTGCGGCAAAATCAGTATCGGGAAGCGGCACGCGAATACCGCCTGGCTGCCGAGCTAAGCGACGACCCCGGAATTGCCCAGCAGGCGACCCGGATCGCGTACAGCTATGGATTCAACGAAGAAGCACTCGCCTCCGCCAAACGCTGGGCAAAACTGGATGACGAGGACGATGAGGCCTTGCTGTATGTCGCCCAGCTCTATTTGCGAACCGGCGAAGTCAGGAAATCGCGGCGCAGTTTCGAAAAGCTGCTGAAGCGGGGCCGGGAGCCTGCAGACGAGCGCTTGCTCGCGCTGATTCCATTTCTTTCCCGGGAAGATGCAAGCCTGTCTTACGAGTTGATGCTGAAGCTGGCGAAGCCTTACAAGGACTCGGCCGAGGCTAACTATGCGGTCGCCGTCATGGCCTTGCAGGCCGGTGACAGCAAGGCGGCCAGCGAGCGCGCCAGGAAAGCATTCGAGATCGAACCGGACTGGGTGAAGCCACACCTTTTATATGCGCGCGCAATGTTGCTCAGTGGTGACGAGGAGGGGGCAATCGACTATACGTCGAGGCTGGTCGGCGATGACCCCGATCCGGATCCGGAGGCGCGGCTCGAGCTTGCGATTATGCTTTTGTCCGTCGGACGCGATGATGACGCGCTGAGCCAGGTTAACCAGATATTGCTGGAGCAGCCGGCGCGCAGCGATGCACTGCGGCTCATGGCGATCATCAACTTCCGGCTCGAACGTCTCGATGCGGCCCGTGCCGACTTCCAGGATCTGCTGGAAACCGGCCACTATACGATGGACGCACTTTATTACCTGGGCCGGATCGCGGACCGGAACTCAGAGCTCGAGCAGGCGGTTCGCTACTACTCCCAGGTCACACGCGGCAGCAATGCGATCATCTCGCAGCGCCGGGCAGCCGGCATCATGGCGCAGATGGGCGAGGAAGAGGAAGCTCTCGAGCATCTGTCCGCGTTCGCCGGAATCAACCCGAATTTCGCGCTCGATATGCTGCAGGCACAGGCACAGTTGCTGTCTTCAATGGAGAGATTCCCGGAGGCACTCGAGTATTACGACAAGGTTGTTGCTTATCGTCCGGACAGCGAAGGGGCGTACCTCGGTAAAGCCGAACTCTTGTTGCTCATGGGTCGTCTCGATGACGCAATCGATCTTTACCGGAAAACCGCGAAGCGGTGGCCCGATAGCGCCATGACCCTGAATGCCCTGGGCTACACGCTGGCCGATCGTACGGATCAGTACGACGAGGCGGCGAAGCTCATCCAAAAAGCGTTAGAACTCGATCCCGAAAGTGCGGCGATTATCGATAGCTGGGGCTGGGTACTTCACCGGCAAGGGCAACACGATGAAGCGCTGATTCATCTGGAACGCGCGTACGAACGGTTCCGGGATCCGGAGGTTGCCTCGCATATCGTCGAAGTTCTGTGGGCGCTCCAGCGACACGACGATGCCGAAACCACGCTTGAAAATGCCGAACTCCTGTATCCGGACAATGAGCTTCTGAAAAGTGTTCGCGAGCGCCTTCTTCCGGATACACCCTGAGACCGGGCCGTCCGTGCGACGACCGTCCCCGAAGCTGTTACTGCTGTTCCTGACTGCACTGATATCCGGTTGCGTTACCTCCAAAAGTCTCGAATTGCCGGAATTATCAGATTGGGAAACCCGCCAGGACATCCTTGCTGGCGTGGATGAATTCGAGTTCGCCGGGCGCATTGGCGTACACGCTGGCGATGAAGGCTTTAATGGCCAGTTCTGGTGGCGGCAAGACGGCGCCGTATTTCGCGTAAGGATCAGCGGACCGCTGGGTGTTGGCACGGTGTTCATCAACGGGGATCACCGGGAGATCACGGTAACCGACGCGGATGGCGTCGTTACCGAGTTGCATGACGCAGAGGCCGACCTTCGCCAGATGTACGGCTGGACGATCCCGGTTACCAGTCTGCGCTTCTGGGCACTGGGGATACCGGATCCGGCAAGCCCCGCCGAGACCGAGTTTGACGATGCTGGCCGCTTAGCAAAACTGCATCAGCGCAACTGGCAGGTCGACATCACGCAATATAGCGAGGGTGCTGGACAGCTCCTGCCACGCCGCCTGACCGCCGTCAACAACGACGTGAAAGTGCGCCTTGTCATCGATCACTGGGTGTTTCGTTGACCCTGCCGAACATCGTTGACAGCATAAGACGCTCGCCTCACAATTGCGCGCATTGAACGCGCGCGAGCGCGTATTTTGGGGGAAGATGTGCGAGCGCATGTGGACGCTGGTTCGCCTGGGACCAAATGGGGTGTAGCCAAGTGGCAAGGCAACGGGTTTTGATCCCGTCATGCGCAGGTTCGAATCCTGCCACCCCAACCATCCCCAGTTCGAGGGGCCGACCGAATAATCAACAAAAGGTGAGGTGAAGCCGTGGATCCGGCGACAATGGCATTATTCTCGGGTAACGCGAATCCCAAACTCGCGCACGACATTGCCCGGATTCTTCATACTCCGCTCGCCAAGGCCCAGGTCGGCCGCTTCAGCGACGGTGAGATACTGGTGGAAATACTCGAGAACATCCGCGGCAGGGAGACGTTTATCATCCAGTCAACCTGTCCGCCGACCTCCGAATACCTGATGGAACTCCTGGTCATGGCCGACGCTGCCCGGCGAGCCTCCGCTGCCCGGATTACCGCGGTAATTCCTTACTTCGGATTCGCGCGGCAGGACCGGCGTCCCAGGGCAGCGCGTGTCCCGATTACCGCGAAGCTGGTCGCCAAGATGATTGGTGTGGCAGGTGTAGATCGGGTACTGACCGTCGACCTGCACGCCGACCAGATCCAGGGCTTTTTCGACATCTCCGTCGACAACGTCTACGCTTCTCCGGTGCTGCTCGGCGATGTCTGGAAACAAAAATATGACGACATGGTAGTGGTATCACCGGATGTTGGCGGCGTAATTCGTGCACGTGCCCTGGCCAAGCGCCTCGACGACGCCGACCTGGTAATCATCGATAAACGTCGTTCCAAGGCTAACCAGTCCGAGGTCATGAACATCATTGGTGAAGTCGAGGGCAAGAACTGCGTCATGATCGATGACATGGTCGACACTGCAGGCACGCTCTGTCAGGCGGCCGGCGCGCTAAAAACCAATGGCGCGGCAACGGTTGTTGCCTACATCACTCACCCGGTCCTGTCAGGCCCGGCGGTCTCCCGGATTTCGGAATCCGAGCTTGACGAAATCGTCGTTACGGACACGATTCCCTTGAGTGAGGCTGCACAGGCCTGTAGCAAGATCCGGCAATTATCGATTGCAGAGTTGCTTGCCGAGACGATTCGCCGCATTGCCGACGAGGAGTCGGTCAGCTCGCTGTACGTTGACTGATTGCGCTCCAAAAAGGGGTCAGATCCCTTTTTAGGGCTGGCGAGGAGTCACCAAGCTCGCATTACGTCGTTTGAGCCGAAAAAGGGATCTGACCCCTTTTTGGGGCTGACACTCATCTGACAATCGGCTATGATGCGCGCCCAGTCCCGATTGGTCGCGATCGGGATTCTTATAAAATCAATCAGTTATCGGAGAACTC
>JADFGH010000168.1 GCA_022567775.1 Pseudomonadota bacterium
AGACGATTACGGGTGCTGACTATGCATCTGTCGTGTCGGCAAATGCCGCATTGGTGCAGTTCGCCGGCGAAGACGAAAGCGGGGTGGGAGAGGAATTCTCCGATATCTGCGGGACTCACACCGATTACCTGTGGGACATCGTCCACGAATCACCATAGTTAACAGGGGAGCGCAACCGGCGGCTCGAAAGAGCCGCCTTTTTTTGTGTCAACCGGGTGACTACTAACGCGCTAGACTAGGCGCAACATGGCCTCACCATCCCCGAACCAGTCCGTTCAGATACACATCAGAAACCTCTGCCGCAGTTTCGAGGAAGGCGGCAGGCGGCACGCTGTGCTTGATAATCTGAATGCCGACTTCATCAAGGGTGAAACGGTCGCTCTGCGCGGCCGCAGCGGCTCCGGCAAATCGACACTGCTGAATCTGATCAGCGGTATCGATGTTCCGGATCAGGGCGAGATCGAAGTCGCCGGTCTCAACATCACCAACATGTCCGAGCGCGACCGCACGCTGTTCCGGCGCGAGCACATCGGCTTCGTGTACCAGGCCTTCAATCTCGTGTCGACCCTGAGCGTCAGTGACAACATCAGGCTGGTGCTGGAACTCAATGGCGTCACTGAACCGGAAGCCGGCAATCGAATTCGTGAAATGCTGGATGCTGTCGATCTCGGTGATCGCGCTGGAAGTTTTCCCGATGTACTCTCCGGCGGCGAACAGCAGCGTGTTGCCATCGCACGGGCATTGGTGCACCGGCCGTCGCTGCTGCTGGCGGACGAACCGACCGGCAACCTCGACGACAAAACAGCAGAAGGCGTTTTGCAGCTCCTCGACCGGCTAATTCGGCAGACCGGCGGCACGATGATCGTTGCGACACACAGTGCCCTGGTTGCGTCTTATTGTGATCGCGTGCTGGAATTGCATAACGGCGCACTGCAACCGGCAGGTCGCTGACGCAAGTCGTGCCCGTTCTCTATCGCGCAAGTTTCGGCTATCTGCTGCGCCACCCCTGGCAGTTGGCGCTGGCTCTGCTTGGCATTTGTATTGGTGTTGCCGTGATGGTCGCGGTTGACCTTGCGAACGAGAGCTCGCGCCGGGCTTTCCTGCTATCGATGGATGCCATCAATGGCGAAGCAACCCATCAAATTATCGCCGGGCCGGCCGGAGTGGAGGAGACCCTCTATACCAAGCTTCGCGTGGAACATGGCATACGCTCGATTGCCCCGGTGGTGTCGGGATATGTCCGCTACGAGGACACTACCTTGCAAGTGCTCGGTGTCGACCTGTTCGCCGAGCGGGAATTTCGCCACTACTCGCTGTCCGGCCGTGATGAAAACTCAGTCGTCAATTCGAGCGCGACCGGCCGCTCTGCAGCTGACGTGATCAGCCGCATCCTGACGACGCCCGGTGCTTTGCTGACCTCAGAGCGAACGGCACAGATGCTTGGACTGGAAATCGACGATGAGTTTCGCGTCATGGCAGCAGGCATTGAACATGATGCCGTCCTGGTCGGACTGTTCGCGCCGCAAGAGCAAAGCCGCCTGGACAACCTGCTGATCACTGATATTGCCAGCGCGCAGCAATGGCTTGGCATGCGCGGCAGGCTGACGCGCATCGACGTGAGAATTCGTGCGGATGATGAGCGGCTATCGCAGCAGATCGAAGATGTCCTGCCACCCGGTACGCAATTGCTTTCCGCTGCCGGGCGCACACAGACAACGCTGGACATGAGCAATGCGTTCATGACCAACCTCACCGCGATGAGCCTTCTCGCGTTGCTCGTTGGTGTTTTTCTGATCTACAACAGCGTCGCATTCGCGGTATTGCAGCGACGCGGCCTGATCGGTGTTTTGCGGGCACTCGGCCTGACGCGCGGCCAGACGTTTTCGCTCATCCTGGTTGAAGGTGTCATGCTGGGTGTTGCCGGGGCGATACTCGGCTTGCTGCTCGGCGTCTGGCTGGGCGAGCAATTGCTGCACCTGGTCGCGCGCACCATCAGTGATCATTATTTTGTCGTTAACGTGACTGACGTATCCATAGCGCCTGCGTCACTGATCAAGGGCCTGACCGTCGGCGTTGGCGCGACCATGCTTGCAGCAGCAGTTCCGGCGATCGAGGCATCGTCCTATCAGCCCAGGCTTGCCATGACACGTTCTGTCCTCGAGTACAGGGTCGGCCAGGCATTGCCGATCATCGCAGTTGCCGGGCTGCTGGCGGCAACACTGTCCGCACTCATACTCGTTTTTTCGGGCGACAACCTGGTTGCAGGTCTGTTTGCTATGTTCCTGCTGATTCTCGGATTCGCATTGCTTATTCCAATTGCTGTCCGGGCCTGTTCCCGCGCAATGGCGCCATTGGCCGGACGGCTGGCGGGTATTGCGGGACGCCTGGCGATCTCCGGAATTGCTGCATCCTTAAGTCGCACCGGTGTGGCCATCGTTGCGCTTGCCGTCGCGTTGTCGGCGACAGTGGGCGTCAGTGTGATGGTCGACAGCTTTCGCGGCTCGGTCAGCGAATGGCTTGGCAACACCTTGCAGTCCGATATTTATGTTGGCGTGGTGCGCGGTTCACTGGATGCGGATTTGCTGGAGGACCTGGTATCCGTTCCAGGCGTTGAGAGTTACAGCACGAGTCGCAGGACCTGGCTGGAAACGGAGACGGGCAGGGTCCGCCTCATCGTGCTGATGATGGCGCCCGGCAGTTATGCTGGAACGGCAATTCGCGAAGGCGATCCGGAGGAGATCTGGCAACAGTTCGATAAAGAAGGCGCGGTACTCGTTTCGGATCCGTACGCCTACCGGCACGATGTCGGCCGCGGTGACACGATCCGGCTCAAAACAAAAAGGGGCGATCGTGTATTCCGGATCGCAGCTGTCTATCAGAGCTACGATGCCAATGGTGGCGCGATCCTGATGAGTCGCCATACCTACGATATTTTCTTTGACGACCCAACGATAAATTCAATCGGGATTTATCTTGGCGACGGTGTGAATATTGACGGCGTCATGGATGACATCCGGCAGGTCAGTGCTGGCAGGCAGTCTCTGATCATGAACAGCAACGCACGCATTCGTGAAATCTCACTTGCCATATTTGATCGAACGTTTGTAATCACCGACGTTTTGTACTGGCTGGCCGTGGGGGTTGCCGTCATTGGCATTCTTGGGGCAATGCTCGCTCTGCAACTGGAACGCGCGCGGGAACTGGCGGTGCTTCGCGCAATTGGTATGACGCCCGGCCAGGTGGCTGCGCTGGTCACGATTCAGACCGGATTCATGGGCCTGCTCAGTGGTATCGCGGCGCTTCCGCTGGGCCTGGTGATGGCCTGGGTTCTCATCGAGGTGATCAATCGCCGGGCGTTCGGCTGGCAGATGGATATGACCATTGATCCGGCGGTCCTGCTATCAGCTCTGCTACTTGCGATCGGCGCCGCGCTGATTGCCGGAATATATCCCGCCTACCGTGCGGCAAGCAGCAGGCCGGCGCTCGCGATGCGCGAGGAATGATGTGAGTAATAACTTGAAGAAAGGCATGTTAGTCGCTGTTTTAATATTAGTTACTGGCGTTCTTATCCTGCGAACCGGGCCGTCCTCCGAGCCAGGCCTGCCTGTGGCCGGCGGATCCTCACGGCTGTCGGAGCTCTTGAACGACCAGGGTCGCGAGGGCTACGCCCAGGCGATTGAAGACCGGGATTTCGTGTTTCCAGCCGATCACGGCCCGCACCCCGGTTTCCGCAATGAATGGTGGTATATCACCGGCAATCTCGATAGTGAAAATGGCAGGCGGTTCGGCTTCGAGCTCACAATTTTTCGCTTCTCGCTGACACCGCCCGGCACGGAGTCCTCTGAGGAGGTGTCAGCATGGCGCGGCAACCAGGTTTATATCGGGCATTTCGCGGTGACGGATGGGGACGCAAGACAGTTTCATGTCGCACAGCGGTACTCAAGGGGAAGCCTTGGGCTTGCAGGTGCAGTGGCAGAGCCATTTCGCGTCTGGCTGGACGATTGGTCGATTGCAGGAGCGCGCCCCGGCGGGCGATCACAGGATGAATACGCGTTCGGTCAGCCGTGGCAATTGCAGGCGAGAGACGGCGAGATCGCCCTGAACCTGACGCTGGTACCGCAGAAGCCGCCCGTATTGAACGGCGAAAACGGCCTGTCGCAAAAAGCCGCGATGGCAGGCAATGCGTCGTATTACTACTCGATAACGCGCTTGCAAACCGAGGGCACGTTAAAAATCGGCGATAGAGAATTCGTTGTCAGCGGTTTGTCATGGCTGGATCGTGAATGGGGGAGCAGTGGGCTGTCCCGCGATCAGGAAGGCTGGGACTGGTATGCATTGCAGCTGTCAGATGGCAGCGACCTGATGTTCTACAACCTGCGGCGTAGCGATGGCAGCCAGGATATGCATAGCGCAGGCACGTTGACACTGGCCGATGGCAGCACCGTGCATCTTTCCACAGACGATCTGATCATCGAAGTGCTCGACACCTGGCAAAGTCCGCGCGGAGGAAGGTACCCGATTGCATGGAAAATTGAAGTTCCGGAGGCCAACCTGAGCCTGACCATCGATCCGCTAATGGACGCGCAGGAGCTCGTCACTACCGTGCGCTACTGGGAAGGCGCAGTCGACGTCAGTGGCCGGCGCGGTGCGACGCCGATAACGGGCCGCGGTTACGTGGAGTTGACGGGTTATGAGGGTTCGGACGGGCCGCGTTGAACTCTGACAGGTTTGCCCATGTCAGCGCTTTAGGATGAGCGCCCCAGGCGGCTGAACAGGCCTCCCGATTTCTTGTCTTTCGGCTCGTCTTTCTCCAGGGGAGCTGGTGGAGCGTCGGCGCTGCTTAACGTCTTCAACGTGCCTGTCATCGCAGTCTTCATTTGTTCTTCGATCGATTCAGGCTGAGCTGTGCTCTTTTTTGCTGCTTGCCCCCCGGCCTTGCCGTCTGGCGACTGGGTGTTGTCCGTTGTCGCGCCGCTATTATTCAGCTCTTTGACCATGTCGAGGCGCATGCTCAGCGACATATCTAATTTGTCGGTGTGGCCCATTTCTTTGGGACCATCTGTTGGCGATGTGGCTTCGCTTGCTTCAGCCGGAGGAGGATCCTCCTGCAATTCGAGTACTAACGAAGGGTCTTTCACAGCGGCCTCGCCGGGTGCGCTCATGCCGGGGGGTGGATTGCTGACCACCTCAGCGGCAATTGCATTGAAGTTTGTATCGCCGAACAATGTTTCCGCAACCGTGTCAGTCAGGTCATTGAGCGATCCTGCTTTGCTTAATTTCTTCGCTACTGCGTCGAGATCGACACCCTTCTTGCGTTTATCATCGAGCGTCTTATCCAGCGTTAATGCGGGCATCCCGCTAATCGTTGCGGCGGTACCATCGGGACCCTTGTCGCCGGCTGGCTGTGGTGTTGCTGCAGCAGCGACCTCGTCCTCGTTAGCTGCGGCAATCGCCGCTTCCAGCACGTCTATATCGGGCATCGCCGGATTTTCAGCGGGTTTCGAAGCGGGTTTCATTTTCGCCTTTGTCTTGGCTTCTGCCTTTGTCTTGGCTTCTGCCTTTGTCTTGGCTTCTGCCTTTGTCTTGGCTTCTGCCTTTGCCTTGGCTTCTGCCTTTGCTTCTGCCTTTGCCTTTGCTTCTGCCTTTGTCTTGGCTTCTGCCTTTGCCTCCGCTTTCGCCTTGGCTTCTGCCTTCGCCTTTT
>JADFGH010000169.1 GCA_022567775.1 Pseudomonadota bacterium
CTTCGCGGCGTATTCCTGTTCCAGCCCGATCTGCGAGGCGATGTCGACATGGACTGGGGCTTTGCGGAAACGATGGCCTATGCGTCGCTGATCCGTGACGGCTATGACTGCAGACTCGTCGGCCAGGATTGCGGTCGTGGAACGTTCTTTCATCGGCATGCCGTCCTGCACAACCAACTCAATAACCGGGAGTACACGCCGCTAAGACATCTGGTCGATAGACCGGACGCATTTCGCGTCATTGATTCGCTGTTATCCGAAGAAGCCGTACTCGGTTTTGAATATGGCTACGCGACGACCGGGCCCAACACTCTGGTGATCTGGGAGGGACAATTCGGTGACTTCGTCAATGGTGCACAGGTTGTCATCGATCAGTTTATTAGCTCGGGCGATGCAAAATGGGGGCGCTTGTGTGGCCTGACGCTATTCTTGCCGCATGGCTATGAAGGGCAGGGTCCGGAGCATTCGTCCGCCCGGCTGGAGAGGTTTCTACAATTGTGTGCAGAAGAAAACCTGCAGATTTGCATTCCGTCAACGCCATCGCAGATGTTTCACATGATTCGCCGTCAGATGTTGCGCGCCTATCGCAAACCGTTAATCGTAATGACGCCTAAAAGCCTGCTGCGCCACAAGTTCTCCGTGTCACCCCTGAGTGATCTTTCCACCGGCCGCTTCGAATTGATTATTGAAGATGATGCGAAGCTGGACCCGTCCAGTGTTACCCGCATCGTATTTTGCAGCGGCAAGGTGTATTACGACCTTGCGGAGGCCAGGCAGGTACACAGCGTCAGCAATACTGCGCTGGTTCGCATCGAACAGCTGTATCCGTTCCCGGTTGACGAGTACGCTGAAGTCATCGGCAGCTATCCGCAAGCGCAGGATATTGTCTGGTGCCAGGAAGAGCCGCAGAACCAGGGCGCCTGGTACCAGCTCAGGCACCGCTTGCAGGAACCGCTTGGCAATGATCAGCAACTTTATTACGCGGGACGGCCGGGCGCGGCAGCACCTGCTTCAGGTGTTTTTAAGTTACATTTACAGCAACAACAGGCGCTGGTTGAGGCCGCTTTGGATCTCCAGGCAAAGGCGAGCAAATCGAAGCGGCCTGCCGGCAACAAGAAGAAAAGCAAATGACGATTGAAATCAGGGTACCGCAGCTGCCGGAATCAGTAACTGACGCGACGCTCGTCGGCTGGCACAAGAAACCGGGGGAGGCAGTGGCACGGGATGAAAACCTGGTCGACCTGGAAACCGACAAGGTGGTGCTCGAAGTGCCGGCGCCGGTCTCGGGCACCCTTAGCGAAATAAAAATCAAGGATGGCACGACAGTCACGAGCGGTGAATTGCTGGCATTACTGGAAGAAGGCGATGCGCCTGCTGCGGTCGAACCTGAGCACGTCGCCGCTGCAGCGGTGCAAACTGCAGAACCCGCGGAAACAACGTACAAACTGAGCCCGGCTGTCAGGCGCATTCTGGACGAACACGATCTCGAGGCGACCATTGTCACCGGGACGGGCAAGGACGGCCGCATCACAAAATCAGACGTTATGGCCTACCTCAAGAGTCATAGCGATGAAGATGTGACGCCGGGCGATCCCGCGCCGCCATTGCCGGGTGCCGCCGGGCCCTTGCGCACAGAACAACGCGTCCCAATGACACGACTGCGTGCACGCATTGCTGAAAGAATGGTGCAAGCGCAGCATGCGGCCGCAATGTTGACGACATTCAACGAAGTCGATCTGACCAAAGTCATCTCATTACGAAAGCGTTACAAAGAGTCGTTCGAACAGGAACATGGTGTTCGCCTTGGCTACATGTCGTTCTTCGTGAAGGCCACGGTCGAAGCGCTGAAGAGATTCCCCGTCGTTAACGCGTCGGTCGAGGGCAATGACATTATTTACCATGACTATTTTGACATAGGCATCGCGGTCTCCTCGGATCGCGGACTCATGGTGCCGCTGTTAAGAAACGTCGATCTCTTGAGCTTTGCGCAAATCGAGTCGGACATCGCGGAACTCGGGAAAAAAGCACGCGAGGGAACGATGAGCATGGAGGATCTGACGGGTGGCACCTTCACGATTACCAACGGCGGCATATTTGGTTCGATGCTCTCGACGCCGATTCTGAATCCGCCGCAAAGCGCAATCCTGGGGATGCATGCGATTCAGCAACGGCCAATGGTCGTTGATGGTGAGATTGCCGTTCGTCCGATGATGTATCTGGCGCTGACCTATGATCATCGAATCATCGACGGCAAGGACGCAGTGCAGTTTCTCGTCAGCGTAAAAAATTCACTCGAGGACCCCGGCCGACTCCTGCTCCAGGTTTAGACGAGAGACAAGGCAGGATTTTCAGGTAGCTTATTATTTGAGTCCTTCCGTCAGCAGAGTATCCAGGCCGTCGCGAAGCATTCTTCCCCAACGGCGCCCAAGCCGGCGCACCTCGGCACGATTGGTCACTCGATTGGATTCCGTCATAGTCGCGCCCGTTTGAGCGGCACGGCGATCGACGGCGCGGGCATAGATTGAATGACTCACCGAACTTCTGATCTCAAGAATCAGCGTCGCCTCTCCGATGCTGTCGATAAAGATCCGGCTGCGTCCTATCGTTTCGGGCGGTACGCGCGATACGACATCCAGCAGCCCGCCGCGAACCAGCAAGACATCGGGGCCGGCTTCTTCGACAATCTCGAAAACTTCGCTCCTTGCCATTTCCTCGCGGAATGCAGCTGCGATTTCCTCCTCGAACAATGCTCTCGTATCGGGATGCAATCTGAACTCCGTCTGGTTTCTCCTTTGTGCTGTCGTCGAACCTTCACGGCCGCTGTAGGGTCCGGAAACTTCACGGTATTCGACGCCGACGCCCTCGAACATGACCTTGCTATAAGCAGTCAGATCAATGTCCGGCAGGGCCCAGACCGCGTCCATGATCGTGCCTTCCATGCGGGTAAGACCGTCAAATGTGACCTCGGCGTCCTCGCCCGTCTGGAATGTCGGCGTAGATGTGCAGCCGACAGCAGCTGCAGCAAGGAGAGTGACTACAGCGATAAAGTTCTTATTCATTCTTGATCCCTTACAATTTTTTATTAGTGCCGCGCTGATACTAGCGCATGGAGTGTGGTCAGACCAATAGGTAAAACCCAATAATTAAGGCTCGGATTCGTCCAGCCACTGCAATTTGGTTTGTAGAGTAACGTTGTGTATGGTCATTGCGTTCTGGACCATCGAACATATCGCAGCTATTCAGGATTTTCAGGAGTTGGCAATGAAAGCAGGATTAACACATCTTTGCGCAGCGTTGCTGCCGATAATGACTCCGGCACTCGCGGCGGCTGACGACGCGGAATGGCTGGTTGCACCTTGACCACCCTTGAGTTTTCCGTTTTTACCAGCGTCCAAAATGCACCGTGTTCAAATGAACCGTTGCGGCACGCGCCGTGATATTCTGTCAGACCGTCACGTGGAGACAAGCGAGACCGCCGGAATAGCCGCGTCGCTTTTTGACTCATGTCTGTCATCTTTGAGATCGCCTCTTGCGAGAAGGTATGGGAAGCATCCCGTCACGCTAAAGCATGAAAAAGTCAATTGAGGGTCATGGTCGACTCCTGCTTCAGATTTAGACAGGAGACAAGGCAGGGTTATGGGAAGAAGTTTCGACGTCGTTGTGATTGGTGCTGGTCCCGCGGGCTACATAGCGGCGATCCGCGCCAGCCAGCATGGAATGAATGTTGCGTGCATCGATGAATGGCAAAACACGGACGGCAGCAATGCGTTCGGCGGTACCTGCCTGAATGCCGGATGTATTCCGTCTAAGGCCCTGCTCGAGTCATCCGAACTCTTTCACAGGGCACAACACGAATTCAGCAAACACGGTATCAACGTGAGCGGTGTTGCGGTCGATATCCAAAAGATGCAAAAGCGAAAAGCCGGGATTGTGCGGCAGCTGACCGGCGGTATTGCCGGATTGTTTAAAGCCAACAAGGTCAGCGGGCTGGTCGGCCATGGCCGCTTGCTAACGGGCAAGAAAGTGGAATTCACTCCGGTCGATGGCGATGTCGAAGTCCTGGATTCACGTTACGTCATCCTCGCCAGCGGCTCGACGCCAATTGAGCTCAGCATTGCACCATTTGATGGAGAACGGATCGTCGACTCCCTGGTCGCACTGGAATTTGAACAGGCGCCAGCGACGCTCGGCGTTGTCGGCGGTGGTGTTATCGGGCTCGAACTGGGCAGCGTGTGGAGCCGCCTGGGTTCCGAGGTTACCGTGCTCGAGGCCATGGATGACTTCCTGTTCATGGTGGATCGCCAGCTTGCGAAAGAGGCCGGCCGCCAGTTCAAAAAACAGGGCCTGACCATTCGCCTCGGGGCAAAGGTGACCGCGGCAAAGGTCTCAGGCAATAAAGTCACGGTCGACTACGAAGACCAGTCCGGCAAGCAGTCTCTTACGGTGGACAAACTCGTCGTTGCGGTTGGTCGGCGGCCGTTCACGGACGGCTTGCTTGCCGATGATTCGGGCATTCAGCTGGATGAGCGTGGATTTATCGAAGTCGACGATGAATGCCGGACTGCAGCCAAAGGAGTCTTTGCCATCGGTGATTGCGTGCGCGGGCCGATGCTTGCGCACAAGGGTTCGGAAGAGGGCGTCATGGCCGCCGACCTGATCGCGGGAGAGATTGCGGAAGTCAATTACAACGTTATCCCATCCGTCATCTATACGGCGCCGGAAATCGCCTGGGTCGGCAAGACCGAGGAAGAGGTCCAGGCAAGCGGGCGCGAATACAAGGTCGGAAGCTTTCCTTTTGCGGCGAGTGCGCGTGCAAAGGCGATGGAGCAAACGGCAGGCATGGTAAAAATTGTTTCGGCCGCGGACGACGACGAAATTCTCGGCGTACATATCATCGGCCCGATGGCGGGGGAGTTGATTGCAGAAGCGGTGCTCGCGATGGAGTTTTCGGGCAGCACTGAGGACATTCAACGAACCATTCACGCACATCCGAGCCTGGCCGAGGCGCTGCATGAAGCTGCCCTCGCCGTCGATAAACGAGCGCTGAACTTTCCCAATACGTAGGAGCGCCGTCCCGGCGCGATTCGAATTAAATCGTGGCAAGACGCCTATACTGCCTTCCCATGTTCCGCATATTCAGAAGAATCAGGAGTGACGTTTTGTCCGAACGGCAGACACGAAAATACCTTTTCTATTCCTTCGGTGAACTCTTGCTTGTAGTGATCGGTATTCTTATCGCGCTACAGATCAATAACTGGAACGAGGACCGGATTGAACAAAAAGAGATAACAGAATTTGCCCACGCACTGATCAAGGATCTGGAACGGGATGTGATCATGGTTGAACAAATCGTGGCCCAAATGGAGTATTTACGAAAAAAGATCGATGACCTGGCCACCTATACGCAAGGAAAATCGATCGAAGAGATTAGGAATATCGATTTGTTCTACTTCATGCGCATCCCGTATTACCGCCCATATGCGTGGAATCGAACCGCGATGGAACAGATTAAAAGCTCGGGGGCGTTGCGGCAAATGGAGAACAAGCTGCTGGCGGAGAAAATCTCGGCGTACGATGCAGCTACTCGTCATCTTGATGAAGACTTTGCGCACGATCGACGGATCGGGAGCAATGCCACTGCGCTCGCATACCGGGTGGTCGATAGCAACTACCGGAACCTCGATAAAGTAGTGCAGGTC
>JADFGH010000170.1 GCA_022567775.1 Pseudomonadota bacterium
GACATTTTGCTGATGGGAAGTACTTTGATAGTGAAAGATGATATCTCTGACGATATCATTAACAGGTTCAGACTGGACAAGAAATTTGATTGAGAAATATTGAAATGGCTCGAAGATTACAAATATTCAGAGAACTCTGGTATTTTTTGAAAACCTCCAAGAAATGGTGGCTGGGACCGATTCTAGTTTTTCTTTTGTTCTTGTCGCTTTTGGTGGTTTTTACTGAGTCATCCGCTTTAGCGCCGTTTATTTATTCTCTTTTCTAAAACTTTTTTTAGAAAGCGATCCTTTAGTCACCAATGACTGATTCTTCTGTCAAGAAACAACTGCTCATAAAGTTACTGGCAACTGTGGTATCTCTTGTTATCTTTGTTGCACTTTCGGAGCTTGTACTAAACATAATTGATCCTGAACTGAATTACAAAAATCAGTTTTTTCCCGTTAACCGAGATATAGATTTTCCCGAATTTTATAAAAAAGACACCAAACTGTTCTGGCGCTTAAGAGAGGATCAAACTCTTAAATCGCGCTGGTTTTCAAATTTAAGTTACCGGATTAATTCCGCCGGTATTCGCGGCGACGAGATAAAAGATATCAAAGTTGGCCAAAGGATTCTCGCTCTGGGCAATTCCTGTACTTTCGGCTGGGGGGTACCAAGAGAAAACTGCTGGACAACGCTGCTTGAAAGAAGTTTGAGATTAAAGCTACTTGATAGTTCGCTTGAAGTCATTAATGCCGGCATCCCGGGCTACAGTTCTTTTCAAGGGAAAAAGTATTTTCAAGAACTCCTAAAATTTCAGCCTGATATTGTTTTGATAATGTTTGGCTGGAACGATCATTGGCTTTGGCGCGCCCAACAAGCAGGGCACGGCCAGCACACATGGAGCACCTCTCGGCGACGAAGAAATCCAGGCGAGCCGCGTCGAGCTGGGCTGGGAGTATCCACCCTTCGAAATACCGCAGGAGGTCCTCGACGGCTGGAACGCGGCCGAGCGTGGAGCTCGCTACGAACAGGACTGGGCAGACAGGTTTGCAGCCTACCGGGAAGCGCATCCGCAACTCGCGCGGGAATTCGAACGCCGTATGAAGGGTGAGCTGCCCGATGGCTGGAACGAATTTGCCGGCAAAGCGATCGCAAAGATCGGCGCTGCCGGGGCGGACATGGCGACGCGCAAGGCGTCATTGATGGCTTTGAACGCGTTTGCGCCGGCACTGCCGGAACTCTCCGGCGGATCGGCCGACCTGACCGGTTCCAACCTGACAGAATACGCAGGTTCGACCGTGATCAGCGGTGACGATGCATCCGGGAATTACCTCCACTTCGGGGTGCGCGAGTTTGGCATGTCGGCGATAGGTAATGGCCTCGGACTCCACGGTGGCGTGATTCCCTATTCGGGCACTTTCCTGACGTTCTCGGACTACGCGAGAAATGCGCTGCGGATGGCGGCCCTGATGGAACTGCAGAACATATTTGTCTACACCCATGATTCGATCGGTCTCGGTGAAGACGGTCCGACCCATCAGCCGGTCGAACACGTGGCAAGTCTTCGCATCATGCCGAACATGCGTGTCTGGCGGCCCTGTGACGCCGTGGAGACGGCGATCGCGTGGCGCGATGCCATCGAGCGCAGGGACGGGCCAACGAGCCTCGTGCTGACGCGGCAGAGCGTGCCACACCAGGACAGAAGCGAGAGCCAAATCGCGGAGGTCGCCCGTGGTGCCTATGTGCTCAAGGATTCAGTGGGTGAACCCGATATCATCTTGATCGCCACCGGGTCCGAGGTTGCGCTGGCGACCGGCGCCGCCGCCGAGCTCGTCGCGGACGGCATCAAGGCGCGTGTGGTCTCGATGCCGTGCACGGATTTGTTCGAGGCACAAAGCGATGCATACAAAGAACAGGTGCTGCCATCCGGCGTGAGCCGGCGGGTGGCAATCGAGGCCGGCGTCAGCGACGGCTGGTATAGATACGTCGGTCAAAGCGGGCGGATCGTAGGCCTTGACCGATTCGGCGCGTCTGCGCCTGCGGACGTGCTGTTCGAGCACTTCGGCTTCTCGGTCGGAAACGTAGTGAAAATAGCCAGGGAGTTACTGGCAACTTAATCGGGCCGGCCCTGCCGGCGAACTTGAATCAGGAGATATCAATGACGATCAAGGTAGGCATTAACGGTTACGGACGCATCGGTCGCAACATACTGCGCGCGCTGTACGAAGGCGACAAGCGCTCCGAGATCGAGATCGTCGCTGTTAATGATCTGGGTGACGCCAACACGAACGCCCATTTGACGCGGCGCGATACGGCGCATGGCAGATTTCCGGGCAGCATAACCGTCGATGGCGATTATATGGTCGTCAACGGTGACAAAATCCGCGTGCTTGCCGAACGTGACCCGGCACAATTGCCATGGGGCGAGCTTGGCGTCGAGATTGTTTTCGAGTCAAGCGGATTTTTCAGAAGCAGGGAAGCGGCGTCAAAGCACATCGCAAGCGGTGCGAAGAAAGTCATCATTTCGGCACCGGGTAGCGGCGAAGTGGACGCAACAATCGTTTATGGCGTTAATCACGACACACTGAAGAGCAGCCACACGGTGATATCCAATGCTTCGTGTACGACCAATTGTCTTGCGCCGCTGGTCAAGCCCTTGCATGACAAGATTGGCGTGAAGCACGGCATCATGACGACGATTCATGCCTACACGAACGACCAGGTGCTGACGGACGTATATCATAAAGATCTGCGCCGCGCCCGTTCTGCAACGATGTCACAGATCCCGACAAAAACCGGCGCTGCCGAGGCGGTCGGACTCGTGCTGCCGGAACTCGCCGGTCGACTTGACGGCTTTTCGATGCGTGTTCCAACGATCAATGTTTCAGTGGTCGATCTGACTTTTGTCGCCGAGCGCGAAACCAGCATCGACGAAATCGATTCGGTCATGCGCGAGGCGAGCGAAGGCGACCTGAAGGGTGTGCTCGCCTATAACGACGAGCCGCTGGTGTCGATCGACTTCAATCATGACCCGGCATCAGCGACCTACGATGCGGGCCTTACCAAGGTCATGCAGGGCACGCTCGTCAAGGTCTGCGCCTGGTACGATAACGAGTGGGGATTCTCCAGTCGCATGCTCGACACCGCGCTGGCTTTATACAACGCGAAATAACCGCCGGACGGATCGGGTTGCTCTGATATGCCGGTGATCGAAATGCGCGACCTCGATCTTGCGGGCAGGCGCGTGCTCATTCGTGAAGATCTCAATGTCCCGCTCAGGGACGGTCAGATCACGAGTGATATAAGAATTCGTGCCGCGTTGCCGACGATTCGTGCCGCGCTTGAGGCTGGTGCGGCTGTCATGCTGATGTCTCATCTTGGTCGTCCCCGGGAGGGTGAACCTTCGACGGAGCTCTCTCTGGCCCCCGTGGCCTTGCGATTATCCGAATTGCTCGGCATGCAGGTGCCACTCGTCAGCGGGTGGATCGACGGTGTTGAGGTCGAACCGGGCAAGGCCTGTCTGCTTGAAAACGTCCGCTTCCTGAAGGGTGAGAAAGGGTGCGCTGATCGTTTGTCGAAACGCATGGCGGCTCTCTGCGATGTTTTCGTCATGGATGCTTTCGGTACGGCGCATCGGGCGCATGCCAGCACCGTCGGTGTTGCCAGGTTTGCGCCCGTAGCCTGCGCAGGGCCACTGCTGTCAGGGGAGCTTGCAGCCCTCCGTCAGGCGCTTGACGATCCGCAGAGGCCAGTGGTCGCGATCGTAGGCGGATCGAAAGTGTCGACCAAGCTGACTGTACTGGAAGCACTTGCCGGGATGGTTGATCAGTTGATCGTAGGTGGTGGCATTGCCAATACGTTTATCGCCGCCGCCGGTCACAACGTTGGCAAATCGCTGTACGAAGCTGACATGCTCGACCTGGCCACGGAGCTTGCAAACAATACTGATGACCGTGCCGGGATTCCGCTGCCGGTTGACGTCGTCGTCGCTTCTGAATTGTCGGCGGATGCGATCGCCACTACTAAAACCGTCAATGACGTCACCGATGACGAATTAATACTCGATATCGGGCCGCAGACGACGAAGCTGTTTGCCGAAATTATTGCGAACGCAGGCACGATTATCTGGAACGGTCCGCTCGGCGTATTCGAATTCGATCAGTTTGCCGAGGGCACCAAAAAACTCGCCGAGGCAATCGCCGCAAGTTCCGCGTTTTCGGTTGCCGGGGGTGGCGATACGCTGGCAGCGATCGACAAATACGGTGTCGCCGACGGTATTTCGTACATCTCAACCGGCGGCGGTGCGTTCCTGGAATTTGTGCAGGGCACGCAGCTACCGGCAGTTGCCATCCTCGAACAACGGGCGGCCGGTGGGAGCTAGGGAATCGCGACCGATGGTCAACCGTTCGCGACCGCCCAGGGGCCGGTAATTGCCACCGTCATGCCCCGTTCCTGGATATTGACAAAAAGAGTCGCCCCGTCAGGCGAGAAACACACGCCTGCCAGCTCTGAATTGGTATAGGCGTTATCGGCGACCGGATAGTGCGTGCCGTCCGTTCGCAGTCCGACCAGGCCGCAATGTCCGGCAGTGTCTTCACAGACGATCAGATCGCCCCAGGGGCTCATCGTGAGATTATCCGCATGCCGCAGCAGGCTGTCACTGGTGGATTCCGCCAGTAAAGCGAGGCGACCGGGATTTTCGGCCTCCGCAGGTGTCCCCTCGGCCGGGCTTGGACGATAGTTAAACACCTGGCCGAGGCGCAATCTGCCGCCTATGGTTGCGGTCATAAAAAATTCGCCGTCCGCGTAACACAGTCCTTCGCCGCGAGCGAAAATGGTGGCACCTTTTTCGCGGCCGCGAAAACGCAGATCATTTTCGGCAACATCCGGTTCATCCAGGTCTACCCAGGCTGTGTCGAGCCAGGTTCCAGGATTCAGCTGTTGCCCGCCGGTCCAGTTCCGGGTGTCGAAATCCGGCATGCCCCTGATCGCCAACGCCTGCAATCGGCCGCCCTCGTGCAGCTCGCCCGGCACCTTCGGAATGAATCGATACAACAAACTCTGGTGACGGTCTTCGGTCATGTAGACGATGCCTGTCGCCGGGTTGACTGCCGCGGCTTCGTGTTCGAAACGGCCCATATCCTTCAACGGCAGCGGATCCGCCAGCCCGTCATCAGCGGCGCGCACTTCAAAAACGTAGCCGTGTTTTTTCTCGCGGTTCACGACTGCGCCCCATTCGAAATTCGAACCAGGGTCACGGAATATTTCTTCACACGACAACCAGCTTCCCCAGGGCGTCACACCGCCTGCGCAATTGATGAGCGTACCGCCAAGGCTAACCCATGAATCTTTCAGTGTTTCATCCGAAGTATCGAATACCAATGTCGTGGTACCGCCCCCGGTGACGTCATAGGCAAGATCCGGGTCCCCAATCGGACCACTGGAACCTGCCAGTTCGTGATTTCTGACCAGTGTTACCCGGCTACCCACATTCCGGATCACGGCCATCCCGTCTGCCAACTTCGGCACCGGATGACCGTCGTGCAAGTGCGAGCCTGCCCATGAAAATGTTTGATAACGGAATCCCTCGGGCAACATCAACAGAGGGAGCCCCGTGGTCTCATCAAGAACGGGAGCTAGCGGGCCCATGGCGTTACCCATGG
>JADFGH010000171.1 GCA_022567775.1 Pseudomonadota bacterium
GCCGGAAATATTCCAGCGTGCAATTCTCAAAGACCCCTTGAAGCTAAAGGCGCTGAAAAAAGGCCTTGCCCAACTTTGCGAAGAAGGCGCTACTCAATTATTCAGGCCGCTACGCAATAACGACCTGATTCTGGGTGCGATTGGGCCGCTGCAGTTCGAGGTAGTCGCCCATCGTCTGCAGGATGAGTACCGGGTTGATTGCCAGTTTGAGCCGGTCAACGTGGCGACGGCGCGCTGGGTAGATGCCGACGACGAGCGGATGTTGCAGGAATTTCAACGCAAAGCGCACGATAACCTGGCGCTGGACCACAGCGAGCGCCTGGTCTACATCGCGCCGAGCAAAGTCAATCTGAACCTGACCGAGGAGCGTTGGCCGGACATCGAATTCAGGGAAACCCGCGATTACTAATAACGGTCTCAATAACATCCATATTCCGCTGGAATGATTATGCCTGAGAGAAAATTCCTGAATCGGCAGGTCATCGCCTGGGCGTTTTACGATTGGGGCAACTCCGCATTCGCGCTCAGCGTGCTTGCAGTGCTTTTCCCGTTGTTCCTCGGTGTCTACTGGAGTGCCGGTGATCCAGGCACAGCCGTAACCGCGCGACTGACGTGGGCAACCGCCATCGCGAGTGTGATTGTCTCTGTAATCGCACCGGTTATCGGGACCATCGCCGATAGCGGTGGCTTCAGGAAACGGTTTCTGTTTGCTTTTGCGACGTTTGGCGCGATCGCCACTGCGGGACTTAGCGTCATTGACGAGGGAGGCTGGTTACCGGCGCTCGGGCTCTACATATTCGCGTCGGTCGGCTACTACAGCGCAAACGTTTTTTACGATTCCCTGATCGTCGATGTCTGCAGGCCACGTTACTACAGCCTGGTTTCATCGCTGGGTCATGCGATCGGTTACTTCGGCGGCGCAATACTGCTCAGCCTGCACGTATGGATGCTGTACACACCGCAGACTTTCGGATTTGGCGATACCAGTGAAGTCGTTCGGTTCGCGTTCATAACGGTGGGCATCTGGTGGCTGATCTTCATGATGCCCCTGTTGTTCGTCGTGCACGAATCAAAGTATTTGCGAGCAAGGTCGGGCGGTTTTGTGCGTGCGGCATACCAGGAGCTCAGCGAAACATTTCACAAGATCCGCAGCTACCGCAACGTAACCCTGTTCCTTACCGCCTACTGGTTTTTCATTGGCGGCTTGTTCACTGTTATTTTCATGGCGGTCAATTTCGGCCAGCGACTGGGCTTTAGCGCACAGGATCTGGTAACGGCGTTGCTGATCACGAATTTTGTGGGCTTTCCGGCAACGCTGGCATACGGCTACCTCGGCCATCGCTTCGGCCCGAAGAATGCGATTTATCTCGGTCTTGGCGTTTACATCATCATTGTCTGCTGGGCAGTGTTCCTGAAAGACGTAAGTCAGTTCTATGCAATGTCGATAATCATCGGCATGGTGCAGGGTGGTGTGCAGGGAATGAGCCGCTCCCTGTATGCGTCACTCATTCCCGCGGAGCATAGCGGCGAATTTTTTGGTTTCTACAATATGGTGACCAAATTTTCGCACATACTCGGGCCGGTACTGGTCGGCATCGTAGCCTGGCTCAGCGACGAGCCGAAATTCTTACTCGTTGTCTTATTGCCGATGTTTGTTGCCGGCGCATTGTTACTGATGCGTGTGGACATTTCAGAAGCACGGGCCGACTAGGAACGGCGCGGTTTAAAATCATAGACGGACACCTGTAGTCTTTCGATCGCCACCAGGTCCGGCGGGCCATACCTGGCATCAAGGTATTGGGCAGTAATTGATGCGGCAGCGCCGGCCATTCCGGCCTGTTCGCGGGCAAGGCGAACCGCGTATGCCTGTGGCGTCTCGCCGCGGCTCGGAGGCACCCCGGCTTTTTTGGTGAATTTCTGATACAGGATCGCTGCGGCATCCTTGGGTGGCGGACGATATCGCAGCATTAACAGAACACTGATTATTACGATCAGTATGGTGACAATGGCCACCAGTGTCAGCATCATCTGCCGCCAGTCCGGTTCTTCCATGCCCAGCCATTCCATGAATTTGCCCTGGTTCTCCGGGCCGTAGCCCAGGATCAAGTCGTTCCACTTGGCATTGAGCACGTCCCAGGTCAGCGTGAGCTGGTACAGGAATTCCGATGGTGCAGTGAAGCCCCAGCTCGCGGCAATGCCGTCAAACATCGCAGCGGATCGGCCGGACTCGATACGTTCGGGGGCGACGGCTGCGGTCGGATCGATTCGATACCAGCCGCGGCCCGCTAGCCAGACTTCGGTCCAGGCATGCGCATCAGCCTGGCGGACGATCATGTAGTCGCCCATCGGGTTCATTTCGCCACCCTGGTAGCCGAGCACGACTCGTGACGGGATTCCGACGGCACGCATCATCACAGCGAACGCGGACGCATAGTGCTCGCAAAAGCCTCGTCGTGTGTCGAACAGGAAGCTGTCAACCGGGTCCCTGCCAAGCGCCGGTGGCTCGAGCGTGTAGAAAAATTCTTCGTTGTTGAATTTCTGCAGCACATCTGTGATGAACGCTTCTTCGTCAGGAGCGTCATCGCGCATTTGTCGCGAGAGCGCGAGCGTGCGCCGATTGCCGTTTTCCGGCAGGCGCGTGTACCAGGACCTTGCAAATTCGGGGAGCTTGCTGTTCAGGCGAAAACCGGTATGTGAGACAACGGTATAGGCGACGCGCTGATCAATTGGCTGCACGCTGGCGAGCTGATGCTGAGGGCCCATAAACGTGTGGTCAAGGTCCCACTCATAGGGGATATCGAGCGCGATCACCCAGTGTTGTTGAGTCGGTTCCATGGTGACCTGATAGCGAAGCGGATCGCCAAGGTAGTCGACCTCGCTTCGCGCGCCGGATCCGAGAGACGGTTCATTGCCGGACCACGTCCGTCCGTTAAAACGATACAACACGAGTCCCCGCCAGTAGCGCTGATGGGGTGGCGGCACTGTTCCCTCGAACTTCACACGAAACGCCACCGCGTTTGACATGGACAATGAACTGATGTCACCCGGACTCATCTGGTCACTTAGTCCCGAGGACGCGCTGCTCGTGTCGATCGGCACTGCCCAGAATGGTGTCGAAATCCGGGGAAAGAAAATCCACATCGCGACCGTTAGCGGCGCAGCATACGCGATGAGCCGGGCTCCGGTTTTGAAACTATCGACAATACTCACCTGGCTGCTGGTCGACATTCGCAGCCATGCGGTCATTGTGAAAAGGACGCCAGCAACCAGGTATGGCAGCGACCAGAGAAATTGTTCACGCAGCAGCGATGACATGATCAGGAAAATCGATATAAAGAGCAGCACAAACTGGTCGCGCCGTTGCTTTGTCTCGAGTAATTTGAGTGCGGCCATTACTGTGAGAAGCGCCGACCCCGGCCCGACGCCACTGACCGATTCGTAGGAGGCCAGAACGCCAATAAAACAGGTCAATGACAGGGCAATGCGCAGCCATGCTGGCGGCAGCCGCCAGCGTTTGCGTTCAACCTGCCAGCGCCAGGCTGAGCAGGTAAGAAATACGAACGTTGCCCAGAACGGCAGATACTGGACATGGGGCAAGACCGAGAATGCCAGCGCGGCCAGCGTCCACGGCAGGCTGGCAAGAAGTGAGCCGTCGGTGCCCGCGCGTTTGCTCATGCTGCCCGCTCCTCAGCCGGTGCGGGTAGCCCGCTAAAAAAGGCCAGGGACCCGAGAGCTTTGTGCCGATGCGCCTCGCCGTGCGCTGGCGGAAATTCCTGTCCCGGCAGACGCAGACCATAGTCGCGCTGCGTTTGATCTGCATCGATGATCCAGCGCGTCAGTATCGACAGACGCTGCTCGACGTCATCCTCGTCAATCCCTTCAAAGTCAAACCACTGGCTGCTGGTGTCTGCCCCCGAGAATTGTTTGGACAATAAGTCGCCACTGCGCGCATAGGCTTTCCAGGCAACGTGTCGTGGTGAATCGCCGACCTGGAACTTGCGCAATCCCGCGAAATCTTCCTCGCCGCGTGCGTCATGTTGGCGGTGCCCGTGCGCAGTTTGTGTCGGCGGTGGTGCGAGTGCGTAATCGGCAGGCCTGGGATAGACGATGCCCTGCAGGTCCATATGCAGCCAGGCCCACGCACGAAATAACTCGAATGGGAACAGGGTTCTGATACCAAATCTGTCCAGTCGTACATAGCCACGCTGTTGCGTTGGAATCTCGAGGTGAAAAATGCGGCTTTCGCCTGGCGCCAGATCGGCGATATTGCTCGTTACCCCACCGGCGTAAATCTGCAAATGCGGTCTGCGGTTTTTCGAATGATTAGTGATTGCGATCCGGAATTCGGCGACCTGACCGGCGAAGACCGGGTCGACGCCCGCAAAGCTCAGTTCCAGACGGACAAGATTGCGCTGGCACTGGTGCATGGATACGAACCCAAGGCCGGTCAGCAGAAACGTCAGCGCAAAAGACAGGTTATTGTTGTAGTTCATCGAGCCGAGCAGCATCGTAAAAGCCATCAATGCGAATACCAGCCCTATGGCTGTCGGCAGTATGTAAACGCGGCGCGAATGAAGTTCTGTAACCGGGCGATCTGTGCCCTGACGTTTGCGCGCCCAGCGCTCGACTTTAGCCTCGACGGCCCGGCGATACAGCCTGGGTTTAAGGTATTGCCACGGAATCGAGGACATGTCGGCTGAGTTCGGCAGGCGTCCTGTATGCAGAATTACTGGCCGGCTTAAGGCGATGGCCGGCCACGGCGGCAAATATCGCCTGCACGTCGTCCGGGAAAACACCGGAATGGTGCTGAATGAACGCATGCGAACGGGCTGCGGCGACCAGCGCAAGAGAACCGCGAGGTGACAGTCCGGTTTCGATGTCAGGCGATTCGCGTGTAAATCGGACCAGCGCCTGTACATAATCGATGAGTGGTTCGGTCATATGCACTTTAGCCGCAGTTTCCTGCAACTTGATCAACACCTCTGCATTCAGTGTCGGTTCGATCTCGCTCAGCAATTCGCGCCGGTCAACGCCGGTAATCAATTCCCGTTCGCTCTCCTCGTTGGGGTAGCCGAGTTCAAGTCGCATCAGGAAGCGATCGAGCTGTGATTCCGGCAACGGAAACGTGCCAATCTGATCCGACGGGTTTTGCGTCGCAACGACAAAATACGGCGTGGGCAAAGGGTATGATTGTCCATCAACCGATACCTGCTGCTCTTCCATCGCTTCCAGCAGTGCGCTTTGCGCTTTCGGTGTGGCGCGGTTGACTTCATCCGCGAGCACCAGTTGCGCGAATATCGGTCCCGGCTTGAAGCGGAACTCGCCCTGCTGCTGGTGGAATATCGAAACACCGATGATATCTGCCGGCAACAGGTCACTGGTGAACTGAATGCGCTGGTAACTCAGGCCAAGGACGCTGGCAAGCGACTGCGCCAGTATGGTCTTGCCCAATCCGGGCAGGTCCTCGATCAGCAGGTGACCGCGAGCCAGGAGGCAGGCGAGGGCGAGGGAAATTTCCGGGTCCTTGCCAAGAATGATGCCGCCGAGTGCCTGCCGTGCCTGGTCGACTGCCTTCAATTGGGCGTCCTCGCCCAGTGGCAACTG
>JADFGH010000172.1 GCA_022567775.1 Pseudomonadota bacterium
TGACCCCATTGATCTCCTGGCGCTGCGGCACAAAAAAACGCGCAGCCAGGCTGCGCGTTTTGCTGTGTTCTGTGTGCGTCGGGTCTAGCGTTTCGTCACTGAGTGAATCACCAGGTTATGCTCGAAGAAGACGACGAAACCAGCGTACTCCCAGCGCGAAATCGGTGGATCGCCGATGGCCGCAACGGTTGATTGAGGCGCGCCAAAATTTGCCTGGACACTTTCCTGGCTCATGCCGCGTGTCGGTTTGCCAGCCTGATCGAAGGTCGCCGAACCCTCAGCGCCGCTCATGTCCAGATTCTGGGCATTGACAGTGCTCAGCAGTCCTATCGAAAGCGCGAGCAGGATGATTGCGTAAACTTTTGACATCGGGGTCTCTCCAAGCTTCCGGCACTTAATATAACATCTGGCAGAAGGTCAAAAACAGTTGATTTCACAGGTTTTTACATCGTTGGACCCGGCGCCACGCTGACCCAGGTCACCATACTCACCGTAGCGTCCCGGGACCCCGCAAGAATGTGACCGGGGTCACATTTTCGCGGCCCGTCCGCACTCGTCCGGAGCCACGGAAAATAAGCATTTATGTGCTTTAATGCGCCGCATGATCAATTCGGCCGAATTATTCGTCGGGCTTCGCTACTTGCGGGCCAAAAGACGAACCCGATTCGTGTCCTTCATTACCCTGATATCGCTGGCCGGAATCGCGCTCGGCGTTGCTGCATTGATTGTCATTCTGTCAGTAATGAACGGTTTCGAAGGCGAACTCAGGGACCGCCTGTTAAGCATGACGGCGCACGGTTACGTGACCGGCTCCGAAGGCGAACTCGATGGCTGGTCGCAAGTCCGTGACGAGATGATGCGTGAGACCGGAGTCGTGGCGGCTGCACCTTATGTGCAGATGGAGGGCATGATCCGTACCAATCGGTCACTGAACGCGGTGCTGCTCAACGGAATTTTGCCGGACCAGGAAGCATTGGTTTCAGGCAGGACCATCAATTTTGTCGAAGGCGACTTTGACGTGCTGACTGCAGATTCGCGAAGCATAATACTGGGCCGCTTCCTGGCCATTGAACTGGGTGTACGGATCGGGGACGGCGTCGTGTTGCTGATTCCGCGGCCTGCTGGCGATGGAACGCTCGAATCTGTCCTTGAACGATTCATCGTTCGTGGCGTGTTCGACGCGGGGATACAGGATCACGATAGCAAACTTGCGCTGATCCACATGAATGATGCCGCGCGCATACTGGCCCTTGGTGATCGTGTAAGCGCGGTGCGATTTATCACCGACGATGTGATGTCGGCGCCGCATGTGTCGAAGAATTTACAGGCGCGGCTTGGCGCAGATTTCTCAACCAGTGACTGGACCATTGAGAACGCCAGCTATTTTCGGGCGATCCGGCTCGAAAAAATGATGATGTCGATATTACTGTCACTGATCATCGGCGTGGCTGCATTCAATATCGTCGCGAGCCTGGTCATGGTAGTGACCGACAAGACCGGCGAGATTGCCATACTGCGCACACTTGGCATGGGGCCCGCAGATGTGGTGCGCGTGTTTTTTATCCAGGGCGCGGTCATCGGCTGGATCGGCGTCATTCTCGGCGTCGTTGCGGGTGTATTGCTTGCGATCAATGTACCGACGGTCGTCCCGGCGCTGGAACATTTCTTCGGCTTCCAGATCATGCCCGGCGACGTTTACTACGTAACGCAGATTCCATCCGCCCTTGAAGCACAGGATGTAATCATTATCGCCGTGACGGCGTTTATCCTGACAACACTGGCGACGCTATATCCGGCACGGCGCGCAGCGCACGTCAATCCTGCGATTGCACTCAGGTACGAATAACGATGGCCGGCAGATACGAATTCTGGATCGGCAGGCGTTACGTGCGGTCACGCAGCAGTAATGGCTTCGTATCGCTCATTTCAGCGATATCCATGCTCGGCATTACGGTCGCGGTTGCTGTCCTGATCGTTGTTTTGTCTGTCGTGAACGGCTTCGAACGGGAACTGCAGGATCGATTGCTGGCGATGACCGCGCATGCCAGCATCGAACATGCGGATGGCAGGCTGCGGGACTGGCGTGGCTGGGTAGAGCGGGCGGAAGAACATGTCGAGGTTGCGGCAGCGGCGCCATTCGTCAACGGCCAGGGCTTGCTGTTATTGGGTGATCGGTTGAGCGGTGCGCAAATCAGTGGCATTGAACCACAACTCGAGTCCCGCGTTTCCGGCATTGGCGATGCGCTGATCAGTGGCGATTTGTCGAGTTTGCAAGCGCGTAGCTTCAATATTGTCCTTGGCGTAGAACTGGCCGACCAATTGCGTGCGTCGATCGGTGATAAGGTAACGCTGACGCTTGCCGAGGGCATAGTGACGCCGGCCGGCATCGTGCCGCGAACAAGACGTTTCACCGTGTCCGGTACTTATCGAATTGGAATGTACGAATTCGATCGCCGAGTCGCGTTCGTCAATATTGAAGATTCGCAAAAACTTTTTCGATTGTCGGAAGATGTCAGCGGCATTCGTTTGGCGGTGACAGATATCTACCGGGCCTCGCAGGTTGTGCGGGCAGTGGCCCTTGATGCCGGTGGCGGGGTGCTGGTCAGCGACTGGACTCGCCGGCATGTTAATTTCTTTCGTTCCATTCAGATCACGAAGTCGATACTGTTCGTTATTCTACTCATGGTTGTCGCTGTCGCAGCGTTCAACATCGTTTCCACACTGGTGATGGTGGTAAAGGATAAACAATCCGATATTGCAATCCTTCGAACGGTGGGTGCGACGCCGTCAGCAATTCTAAGAATATTCGTCACCCAGGGATGCATTATCGGCGTACTCGGGACAATGGGGGGTGTGATCCTCGGCGTGCTGTTGACCCTGAACCTGGAGAATATTGTCGGCTTCATGGAAGCGACTTTTGGTATCAAGTTTCTGGCGGCGGATGTGTATTTTATCAGCGACCTGCCAGCCGACCTGAGGATCGCCGACGTAGTGCAGATCTCGGCGATCGCGCTGGTGCTTGCGTTGCTGTCTACTTTGTATCCGGCCTGGCGTGGTGCGCGCACGTCGCCGGCGGAGGCGCTGCGTTATGAGTGATGAATCTGCAGGCGGCGTTCTCGTTTGCCGCTCGATCGTGCGGCAGTTTCGCGAAGGCGATTCCACGCTCGAGGTTTTGAGTGGCGTGGATCTTACCGTCCGGGAATCCGAACGGCTCGCGATAATCGGCACCTCCGGCTCAGGAAAAACCACCTTGCTGCAAATCATGGGCGGCCTCGACGATCCGACCTCCGGCGAAGTCCTGGTCAACGGTCGCTCCATAGCGAACATCGATGAAAAGGAAAAGAGCGAACTACGCAACCGGTTCATCGGCTTCGTGTACCAGTTCCATCACCTGTTGCCGGAATTTTCGGCTCAGGAAAATGTCGCGATGCCACTGCTGATTCGCCGCCTCAGGAAAGACGAGGCCATGCAACAGGCGGCGGATTTACTCAGCCGGGTAGGCTTGGGGGAAAGACTGGACCACAAACCTGGCGAATTGTCCGGTGGCGAGCGCCAACGTGCCGCTGTCGCCCGCGCGCTGATTACCCGTCCAAAGCTGGTATTGGCCGATGAGCCTACCGGTAACCTGGACGCAGGGAACGGGCAGCATGTAATGAAGCTTATGCTCGAGCTCAATCGGGAACTCGACACAAGCCTGGTGATCGTGACCCACGACCACGGCATTGCCGGGCAAATGGACAGGGTAGTGGTCCTCGAAGACGGACGATTGCACGCGGCGGGCGATTAACGGCGGGATGAAATTGCGGGTGCCCGGCCACCGGGCGATCTTCGTTAGTCGACGGTGGTTGATTCATGCTTAACAAACGTTAAAGGGCATGTTTTGGAAACATGTCCCTTAACGTTTGTCGCTCGCTAGGGCGAGCTCCTACGAAACTTTTCCACAATTTTCAGGGCTCGGAGTAAGCAAAATGCAGGCCAGGAATGTCTACAGTTTTCAGGTTAGTCTTTGTTCGCGTCCTGCGATGCTTTGCGCGCGCGGCGTCGTTTGAGATAGTCCCCGATCGAGGCGCGCCACAGCAGGTCAAGCGCGATGAAGCCTACCAATGACAATATCGCGCCAATCAATACGCAGCCCAGCAACAATGGTTGCCAGACGGAAACGAATCCGTCGATCAGCCACGCAAACGAAAGCTCAAATTCAAAGGGGCGCGATGTACGGCGCAGGAGAATGCTGCCGAGCTCATACGCCAGGTAGTAAAACGGGCCCACGATAAACGGGTTTATCACCCACGTGCTCACCGCCGCGACCGGAATATTGATGCGCAGCATCAGCGCCAGCAGTGCTGCCGTGACCATATGACCGGGAAACGGCAGGCATGCGACGAAAATACCGAGTGAGAATGCGGGTACGACCGTCCGGCGGCGAATGCCCCACAGTTTGGGGTCGTGCAACAGGTGATCGAACGGGCTGAGATACCACTGCGTTCGCAATTTGTCGCGTTTTATCGCGAATTTCCGAAAAAATCGTCTTGGCATCTGAATCCAGATTCGCTTCTATGGTCTGACCGGGTCGCGGTCCAGGCGTCTGTGTGGCAGGAAAGTTTTCTGCCGCACAGGCTCCCCGAGCGGCATCATAACGAGAAACCGCAGGGAAGCGGAATATGCTCTTCCGATGTTTGTGCATTTTGAGCGGCGCTTATTCGCTCGGCTTGTTGCGCTCTTTACCCGCGGACGATCTGTTTCTGGCCCTGCTGATACTGGCGGGGATCAGCTTTCGCCTGCCACCCGCTTCCTTGCCTGGTTCATGCTCGGTTTTGCGACCATGTGGGTCGCGGCATGGAGCGTAATCGACGACCGGCTCGACCCTGCGATGCAGGGCGAAACCATCAGCATCGTTGCACGCATTGCTGATTTCCCCCGCATCACGGACGACTCGCTCCGCTTCATTGTGGAGCAGGATGAGCGATCCGACTTACCGGCGCGCGTTCGCCTGAGCTGGTATGAGCCGGAGGCTGTCCCTGCGCTGGGCGAGGTCTGGCAGCTTCGGGTAAGACTCAGGCGGCCACATGGCTATGCGAATCCTGGCGGCTTCGACTATGAAGGCTGGTTGTTTCGCCAGCGAATCGGCGCTACCGGTTACGTTGTCAGCCATAAGGACAATCATAGGCTGGGCAGCGTGCCGGTCGGGCGCACCGCGCGAATCCGCCAGGATTTTGTGCACCGGGTGACACAATTGTTGCCGAATGACGATGCAGCGGCGGTCCTGCTCGCGGTGGGCGTCGGGGCACGGCACAGGATCAGCCGCGAGCAGTGGGAGCGCTATGCAATCACCGGCACGAGTCACCTTATGGCGATTTCCGGTCTGCATATCGGGCTGGCGGCAGGCGGCGTATTTCTACTGGCCTGGGCGATCTTTGCGCTCTTTTGCCGGCGCCTGAATATACGCGACATGGCCCTGGTGACAGCGGTGCTGGCAGCCGGAATCTATGCCGCCGTGTCCGGATTTGCGGTGCCTGCACGGCGTGCGTTCCTGATGGCGATGCTCGCGGCAGCGGCAGTGCTTCTGCGGCGC
>JADFGH010000173.1 GCA_022567775.1 Pseudomonadota bacterium
CGCCCCTGGCGCTGCAGAAAGCGTTGCAACGGAAACAACCCATCACCGAGATTTGCCTCCGTACTCGGGCAAAGGCAGACCACCGCACCGCAATTGGCAATAGCCGTAATTTCCTCGTCATCAATATGCGTCGCATGTACAAGGCACCATTGTTCGTTGACATCGTGCTGTTCAAGCAACCACTCAACAGGTCGCTTCCCGTGAACCGCCATGCACTGATCTACCTCGCGCTGCTGTTCGGCAATATGAATATGCATCGGGGCGCCGTCCGCCGCAGCGACCGCCGCAATCTTCTTCAGCGAATCTGCTGTCACCGCGCGCAAACTGTGCGCGCCTATACCGACAGTCAATCGATCGCCGGCCAGGCTCTTTGCCCGTGCGTAATGTTCGAGGAAATCCGCGATTGATGTTGCGAAGCGTTGCTGATCCGCAGTGGGCTCCGGCTGGTCAAAGCCGGCGCGTTCATACAAGACTGGTACATACGTGAGCCGAATGCCGCTCGCATCAGCCGCAGCCGCGATCGCCTCGAACATGGCTTCACTATTTTCGGAGTTGTCCGGTTGGTTGTGCAGGTAATGAAATTCGGCAACTGACGTATAGCCGGTGGCCACCATCTCGCCGTACACCTGGCGCGCAATCGCCTGCAGTGCTGTAGCATCGATTTTCGCGGCAAGAGCGTACATGCGGCTGCGCCAGGTCCAGAAGTTGTCCTTATCGGTCGGCCCGCGCTCCTCGGTGTGACCGGCCAGCACCCGCTGAAACGCGTGACTGTGCGCATTGGCAAGGCCCGGGATGACGATCCCGCAGACGCAGTCATCCGCAGTTGCGCGGGCCTTGGTAGCGACCGCCGCAATCCGGCCCGCTTCGATGTCGAGGCGCACGTTGTCGGCCCAACCGTCTGCCAGCAGTGCCTTTCGCGCGAAGATGCTGCTCATTGATCCAGTGCCTTGCCCCCAGGTTGTATATACAGGCTAGTGCATGCTACGGTCCAATGCAATCCGTACCGGGAGGCGCTAATGCAGGACTGGGATCTGTTGCTGACAGATGTGCATCTCGCAACCATGACCGAGGGCAGCGCGGGCTACGGTATTGTCGAGGATGGCGCACTGGCAATCAGCGGCGGCAATATTGCCTGGGTGGGGCCGGCGTCCGAAGTCCCCGCTACCGGCAGCTGTGAAACCCGGTCCCTGGAAGGCCGCTGGCTGACACCAGCGCTGATCGATTGCCATACCCACCTCGTTTTCGCCGGCAATCGCGCGGCCGAATTCGAGCAACGATTACAGGGCGTGTCGTACGAAGATATAGCGCGCGCCGGTGGCGGCATCATGTCCACAGTCAACGCGACGCGCGCAGCAAGCAATGACGAATTGCTCAATACCAGCATTGCACGGCTGAATACCCTCGTGCGTGAAGGCGTGGCGACGGTAGAAATCAAGTCCGGTTATGGACTCAACGTCGAAACAGAACTGAGAATGCTGGAAGTCGTACGCACACTCGCAGCCAACTCGGGTGTGTCGATCCGCAGCACCTTTCTTGGCGCGCATGCGGTGCCGGACGAATACAAGGGCCAGTCAGGGGACTACATCGATCTCGTTTGTGACCATATGTTACCGGCTGCACACGAGGCGAAACTTGCAGACGCAGTCGATGCATATTGCGAAAGTATTGCTTTTTCGACTGACGAGGTCGCTCGTGTTTTTGAAACCGCAAAATCACTTGGCATCCCGGTTAAGCTGCATGCGGATCAACTGAGTGACGGCGGTGGCGCTGCCCTCGCCGCCGGATTCGACGCTCTTTCCGCCGATCATCTTGAATTTACATCGATCGAAGGCGTGAAATCGATGGCCGCTGCAGGTACTGCTGCCGTTTTATTGCCCGGCGCATTCCTGACGCTCGGTGAAACGCAGCTACCGCCGATTGACGCAATGCGAGACAGTGAAGTCCGTATTGCCATCGCCACCGATTGCAATCCCGGTACCTCACCGGTCTGCTCGCTGCGAGCCGTAATGAATCTCGCGAGCTCTCTGTTTCACATGACACCGGAGGAATGCCTGGCGGGGGTCACCAGGAATGCAGCGTGTGCATTGGGTCTCGAACAGGATCGCGGCACGCTCGAGCCTGGCAAACGGGCCGACATCGCAGCCTGGGATATCGGGCATCCGCGCGAACTCTCCTACTGGATGGGCCTGAATCAGCTCACGGAACTATTGATTGCCGGTCAGGCTGCAGGGCACCTCTAGCTGCTTGATTTCCATTTGTCGTAGGCCCGGATTACAGAAACACCGCCGTATGTCGATACACAATACGGGACGAGGTAGGTCAGTGGAATCTTCCAGGCCGCCGACGCATCGAGCTGACCGCTGAGGATCATATCGCCCTGGTTGATTGCCACCAGGATCGTACCGACGATTACGCCGACCTTCAGGCCACGTATGACGATGTCTCTGCGCAGTGCGACACTCAACCATACTTTCATCAGAACACCTGGTCTCCATTGTGATTGTCAGCTAGATGCGTCTATTCTGCGCGATCGGACCTGAATGGCAACACCAGACACGTAAAAGCACTTGAACACCAACCTGACCACATCACGACGCTTCGTACTCGTACTCGGTCTGTTAACCGGCACTGCTGCGCTGTCGATTGACATGAGCCTCCCCTCCATTCCCGAGATGGTTCGGGAATTGGCGACCAACATGTCGACCGGTCAGCAGGTCATCAGCCTGTTCATGATCGGCACCGGACTCGGCCAGTTACCAGCCGGATTCCTCTCCGATCGCTATGGCCGCATTCCTGTGCTCTATGTCGGCGTCTTTATATTTACCGCGGCCAGCATTGCAACCTCAGCCGGTAACAACATCGAACTGGTGCTTGCGGCGCGGTTTTTCCAGGGGCTGGGCGCCTCCGTCGGCGTGGTCATTACGCGAGCGATCGTGCGCGACATCGCCAGCGGCAAACAGATGGCAAGGCTGATGTCCGCCCTGGTCATGATCTTCACGGCCACGCCCATGCTCGCACCAATTATCGGCTCCTACCTGACGACGCTTTACGGCTGGCGCATGACCTATGTCGCGATGGCGATATTCGGCGGCCTGATGTTGATTTGCATCAATAGGGTTCTCCGGGAAACACACGTGCCGACGCGGGAACATCACATCGTCAGGCAGCTCGGCATGAGTCTCAGGGAATTTTTCTCGCACCGGCAAAGTGTGTTTGGCGTATTGCTGGTAATGCTACCGGCCTTCGGGTTCATCTCCATAATTACGACCTCGGCGGCATTGATCATCGACGTCTTCGCGGTGCCGGTGCAGTACTTCGGCTATATCTTCGCAATTTCCGGAATCGGCATCCTTGCCGGCTCGACGCTCAACAGAAAACTGCTGCACCGCTTCAGCACTTTACAGATGACGGGCGTCGGCGCCGCTATTATCGGCATAGCGGGTGCACAACTATTGTTGATCGCATGGCTGGGACAGGCAAGCCTGTGGTGGATCTGGGGCAACGCCAGCCTGTTCATGGTCGGTACCGGATTCCTGTTGCCGAATGCCACGGCGCTGGCGCTCGATCCCGTGCCGAAGATTGCCGGCACCGCTTCGTCATTGGTAACTGCATTGCAAAATCTTGCAGGGTCCCTGGGTTCCTTTGCTGCAGCGATAATCTATGACGGCAGCATTGCCCGAATCGTCATCATCCTCGGTTTGTCCGGCATAGCGACGGCCGTCTTGTTTTTCTTTTTCCGGCACGCCATTCTCGGCGACTAAATAAGGGGTCGACCCCTTATTTAATCTGTCTCTGTGACGATCTCGCTGACGTCTTTCCTGGACTGTGTCGGTAATATTTTCGGATACCCGTACCAAATCAGGCTGACAACAGTTTCTTCACTCTCGTCGATGCCGAGTAATTCGAAAAAGCGCTGGTCCCGGGTGATAAGGCCTGTTGTCCATTTGGAAGCGACCCCGGCCTCGGAAAGATAAAGGAGGATGTTCTGAACGGCGCAACAGCAACTCGCATAGTCTTCGCGGCCACGCAATGCATCATCCGATTTTTGGCAGGTGACGACAAGCCAGCCGGGAACGGCTCTCGCGGATTTGAATTTGTGCTCGCCCATCTCCGCAGTTTTATTTTCGGTAACGATGGTACGAATCAGTTCAGCGCTCGCTGCTTTTTTCTCATTACCCAGCAGGTAAAAATGCCACGGCTCGGTCAGGTGATGATTCGGCGCCCAGCGCGCGAGTTCAATTGCTTCCAGCACCAGGTCCTTGCTGACCTTCCGCTTCAGGAACAGGTTAGTGGTGCGGCGTGAACGAATACGTTCGGCGAGTATTCGAAGATTTCGCGAGTCGCCGTCCGGCATGTGCCTGGCCATGATCGGCTATGCCTTCCTGATGATCATCGCGATACCCTGCCCCACGCCGATACACATTGTGCACAGTGCATAAGTGCCATTCACACGTTGCAACTGCCAGGCAGCGGTGGTCACCAGTCGTGCCCCCGACATCCCCAGCGGATGTCCCAGCGCGATTGCGCCGCCGTTCGGATTGACGTGAGCGGCATCATCGTCAATGCCGAG
The DNA here is from genome assembly GCA_022567775.1 of Pseudomonadota bacterium. Lineage (GTDB taxonomy): Bacteria > Pseudomonadota > Gammaproteobacteria > Steroidobacterales > Woeseiaceae > SZUA-117. The sequence goes on from JADFGH010000173.1 coordinate 4,571, forward strand.
TTCACGCAGTACCGCAAGTCCCTGCGCAGCGAACGCTTCATTGAGTTCAATGACGTCCATCCTGTCGAGATCGAGGTCGGCCAGCTCCAGCACTCGCCTTGACGCCGGCACCGGGCCGATCCCCATTACACGGGGCTCTACGCCAGCCGCTGCCCAGGCCTCGATGCTGGCAATCGGTTTCAGGTCATATTTCTCTACAGCATCGTCTGATGCAATCAGTAATGCGCAAGCACCGTCATTGATACCCGACGCATTGCCCGCGGTGACTGTGCCATCCTTACTCACGATCGGCTTCAGTTTTGCGAGACTCTCGATATTCGAATCGGCACGCGGGTGCTCATCCGACTTAACCTCGATCGGATCGCCGCGCCGCTGTGCTACTGACACCGGGACGATCTCATCATTCAGCCGGCCTGACGCCATTGCTTCCGCCGCTTTATGCTGGCTGCGCAGGGCAAACTGATCCTGGTCATCCCTGCTTACGTTGAACTCGCTGGCCACATTCTCGGCGGTCTCGGCCATGGAATCGCTGCCGTATTGTTCTTCGAGTTTTTTGTTGACGAAGCGCCAGCCAAGCGTGGTGTCGTAAATTTCGGCATTGCGGCTAAACGCCGCAGTCGACTTGGCGAGCACAAACGGTGCGCGCGACATGGATTCGACACCACCGGCAAGCACGACATTTGCGTCACCGGCCCTGATCGCATGCGCAGCATTGCCGATCGCATTCATGCCGGAACCACACAGTCGATTTATAGTTGCCGCAGGCACCGTGACCGGCAAGCCCGCGAGCAACAACGACATTCGGGCAACATTGCGGTTGTCTTCACCGGCCTGGTTTGCACAGCCGTACACGAGGTCGTCAATTTGTGCCGGATCGAGTTTCGCGTTGCGCTCCAACAACGCCGCGATCGGGATCGCGCCGAGATCGTCAGTGCGGATTGAGGACAGAGCGCCACCGTAGCGCCCTATCGGCGTTCGTACCGCATCACAAAT
>JADFGH010000174.1 GCA_022567775.1 Pseudomonadota bacterium
GCGCTTGAACATGCTCACAGTAAGGTCACCAACGATCGATATCATGGCGACTGCAAGACAAAACGGCACCATGACGACAATTTCGATCTCGAATACGTGGCTGCCTGTTGCGGCGAGCGCCATGACAGCGCCCACGCCGCCAAGCACGCCTTCCCAGGTCTTGCCCGGACTGATCTGCGGTGCCAGTTTTACCCTGCCAAAGCCCTTGCCGACGAAATAGGCACCAATGTCCGCCAACCAGACTATGAGCAGCGCAAACAAGAGCAATTCCGGTCGCTGCACATAAAGGAGATCCAGTGCGAGCCACGCGGGTACGATGACGAGTGCACCGCAAATCCAGGCGACAGGTTTCACAATGGGTGTCGGGAAAAAAAACATCCAGACGAGCGCGGTCAACCACCAGCCCAGTGAAATTTTCAAGATAACGTTAACCAGAGCTGCGTCTGGCAGCTCAACAAAAATTACGGCCATCAGGATCGCGATAGACAACACGTGCACATATCTGCCCTTGTCATCTTTGCTGAAAATAAATCCTGACCACTCCCATGCTGCGCCGAGCATCAGCAACGTAATGGCAATTCTTGCAACGATAGCGGGCACGACAAACATCACCACCGCCAGTACGGATAATGCAACGACCGCTGTAACGACACGTTGTTTCAGCATCTCATGCAACTCCGAACTGATTGCCGGACTGTCCGTACCGTCGTTGACGACTTGCATAAAACGATAACGCCTCATCAAACTGGCGCTCACCAAATTCCGGCCACAGGCTGTCGCAAAACCAAAGTTCGGCATACGCCAGGTTCCATAATAAGAAATTACTCACGCGCTGCTCGCCACCGGTACGAATCAACAGGTCAGGGTCCGGTACGCCCGCAAGCGCCAATTCTCCGGCCAGCTTTGTATCGTCTATGTCAGCAACGGACAGTTCCTGATTCAACACTTTGGTGGCCAGGTTTTTCGCTGCCGTCACGATGTCCCAGCGCCCACCATAAGCAACCGCGACAATCAGGTTCAGACCGGTATTGTTCCTGGTCTTCTTTTCCGCGGTCGAAATTTTGCGGATGAGACCTGCCTGCAGCTCTTCGCGTGCGCCAATAAAAGTCAGCCTTACATTATTACGATGCAGGTCATCCACTTCTCGTTGCAGGGCTTCCAGAAAAAGACTCATCAGGCGGCTGACTTCCTCCGCGGGCCGCTTCCAGTTTTCACTGCTGAAGGCAAACAGCGTAAGGTAGGAAACGCCGCGCTTGGCCGCCGTTTCGACGATTTCACGCACCGACCTGACACCGGAGCGGTGCCCGGCGTGCCGCGGCAACGCTCTGGTCTGTGCCCAGCGGCCGTTGCCATCCATGATGACCGCAACATGCGTCGGGATCATGGCGCTTTGGATGTTGTTGTCGTTGGTTGCGGATTCCGTCATAAGTAAGCAATCGATCAGACTTCCATCAACTCGCTTTCTTTTTGCTCCAGGAGCTTGTCGATAGAGGCCACGTGCTTGTCAGTAATGACCTGGATTTCATCGTGAGCGCGATGTTCATCGTCCTCGCCGATCATTTTTTCCTTCAGCATGTCCTTGATATCCGAAAGCGCGTCACGCCGAATATTACGCACCGCTATGCGGCCGCCTTCCGCTTCGTGCCGTACCAGTTTGATCATGTCTTTGCGGCGCTCTTCAGTCAGCGGTGGCAGCGGTATGCGAATGACGGTACCGGCAGACACGGGATTCAATCCGAGATCAGACTTCATGATGGCTTTTTCGATCGGCTGCACCATGGATTTTTCCCAGGGCGTTACTGCCAGCGTACGCGGGTCCTCGACATTAACGTTGGCGCACTGGTTGAGCGGTACTTTGCTGCCGTAATACTCGACTGTGATGTGATCGAGGAGACTGGTATGTGCACGCCCGGTACGCAGTTTTGTCAGCGCCTGCTCCAATGCCTTAAGGCTCTTGTCCATACGGTCGCTCGCATCTTTCTTAATGTCATCAATCACCTTAATGCCCTCTCACTACCAGATCGCGATATGAAATTAAGTCGTTACCAGCGTGCCGACATTCTCGTCCGTCATTGCTCGTACGAGCATGTCGTCTTCCGCCATGCTGAATATGCGCAATGGCAAATTGTTATCGCGACACATAACAATCGCCGTCGCGTCCATAACGTTGAGTTTGTCGACCAGAACCTGGTCGAACGAGACAGTGTCAAAAAGTGACGCATTGGTATTAACCAGCGGGTCAGAATCATAAACACCGCTGACCTTCGTCGCCTTTAGCAAAACATCGGCGCCGATTTCAATCGCGCGCAGCGCGGCAGCGCTATCCGTCGTAAAAAACGGATTTCCGGTGCCGGCGGCCATAATGACGACACGCCCCTTCTCAAGGTGGCGCACTGCCCGCCGTCGAATGTAGTCCTCGCAAACCTCGTGAATCTGAATCGCCGACATCACTCGCGCATAAACATCGAGAGACTCAAGCGCGTCCTGAATGGCCAGTGCATTCATAACGGTTGCGAGCATGCCCATGTAGTCGCCGGTGACGCGGTCCATCCCGGCTCTTGCCAGGCCAGCGCCGCGAAAAATGTTGCCACCACCGATAACGATGGCGACCTCGATCCCGAGCTTGCGAACTTGCGCGATTTCCCCGGCGATCCGCTGGATGACCTCAGGCTCGATGCCATAATCCAGGTCGCCCATCAGCGCCTCGCCGCTCAGCTTGAGCAGAACACGACGATAGAGAGCCGGCGCTTCGGTCATTTTGCTTCCCTTTTCTTATGAATCAATGTGTTAGCTCAGCTACTCTCGGCGAAGTGGCACAAATTTTAGCCTAATTCGATAAAACCATCCTGATTTATAGTGCGGTTTCAGTTGTTTACGCTGACTTACTCATTTGCGGCGTGATTTCTCCACAGACCCACAGGCGCGGTTGATCTGATCGATTACTCCCTCAGCGAAATCTTACTGCTTTTTCTCGATGCCCTCGCCCAGCTCGTAGCGCACGAATGCGGTCACCGTCGCACCCGCACTCTTCAACAGCTTGCCCACTGACACATCGGGATCCTTGACGAACGACTGCCCGAGCAAGGTAATTTCCCTCAGGAACTTCGCCACGCGACCGCTCACCATTTTCTCGACGATTTCGGCTGGTTTGCCGGAATCAGCGGCCTGTTCGGTAATAATCCTTCGCTCGCGTTCCAGCATATCTGCAGGTACACCGTCTTCATCGACACAAAGTGGGTTGCTCGCTGCGACGTGCATGGCGACGTCTCGTGCCAGCTCGGCATTGCCGCCGGACAGTGACACAAGCACGCCGATTCTCGCGCCGTGGGTATAGTTGCCGAGATGATCGGCCGCTTCAACCCGTTCGAATCGGCGTACCGAAATGTTTTCACCGACTTTGGCGACAAGATCGGTGCGGGCAGTTTCAATCATGCGTCCGTCCGACAACGTCGTCGTCGAGAGCGCGCCGACGTCTTCTACGCTGCTGGTTAACGCAGCATCGACAACCGCCTCAGCAAACTCGATAAAGTTCTCACCCCTGGCAACAAAATCCGTCTCCGAATTGATCTCAGCGATAGCTGCTTTGTTGCCATCGACCGCAATTGCAATACGGCCGTCCGCCGCCACGCGGCTCGATTTCTTTTCGGCATTCGCCTGCCCTGACTTACGCAACAACTCGATGGCCTTCTCCGTGTTGCCCTCGGCCGCAACCAGGGCTTTCTTGCACTCCATCATGCCGGCACCGGTTTGCTCGCGGAGTTCTTTTACCATTGATGCACTAACAGACATCACTCACACCTCAATTAACTTCATGTTCCTGGGGTGGACTCACTTACCCCTGCTGATCACCATTACTGTCAGGATTGCTGCTACTTTTTGTCTTTGTCAGTCGCCCCGGCGGCAGCCTTGTCTTTCTTCTTTGCGGCCGCTTCGACGTCTGCCTTCGCTGCTGGCTGGGCCGCCTTCTTTGCCGCGGTCTTTTTGCTGGCCGTTTTCTTTGTGGCCGCTGATTTCTTTGCTTTCTTCCTGGTGGACGTCTTGTCATCCGACTGGGCTGCTGCTTTGCCTTTCTCCTTCGCGGCCGGTTCGACCTCTGCCTTCGCTGTTGGCTTGGTCTTCTTCTTCGCCGCCGGCTTGTCGTCGGCAACCTTTGCCTCCTTTACCGCAGGCTCTTCGGCTTTTTCTTCTGCAGTCTTTGCCTTTTCAGCTTTTTCTTCTGTGGGCTTTACCTCATCGGCTTTCCCGGTTGCCGCTGCAGCCTCTTCAGCTTTCGTGGCTTCATCAGGCCGGGCTTCCTTCGCCGCAGGCTCCTCAGCTTTTTCTTCTGCGTCCGGCGCCTTTGCTGGTGTCACCTCATCGGCAGCCTTTGCTGCCGCCGCCCTGGTGACGTCCGCCTTCTTCCGGAGCGTCGCCTTCTTCACCGGTTTACCCGAGACTTTTTTCTTCTTGCCGGACGGACGCCTGGGTTTGCCCTCATCGTCAAGTTCGACAAACTCGTCTTCTCCAAGCACCACTGCGGGCAACGACGCCTTGCCGTCAAGCACAGCATCGGCTATCAGCGATGCATACAGCACAATTGCCTTCATCGCGTCATCGTTACCGGGAATTACGTATTCGACCCCGTCCGGCGAGCAGTTGGTGTCCACCACGGCCACCACCGGGATGCCCAGCTTGCGGGCTTCCCGCACCGCAATATCCTCGTGATCAACATCGACGATGAATAGTGCGTCCGGCAGCGCGGACATGTCCTTGATGCCGCCGAGACTACGATCAAGCTTGTCCTTCTCGCGCCTCAAACCGAGCACTTCTTTCTTGGTCAGCGCCTCGAAACCGCCTTCTTTCGACATTTCTTCGAGTTCTTTCAGCCGCTTTACGGACTGCCGGATCGTCTTGTAGTTGGTCAGCATTCCGCCAAGCCAGCGATGGCTTACAAAGGGCATCTCACAACGCTCAGCCTGGGCGCGAATCGCATCCCGCGCCGAGCGCTTGGTGCCGACGAAGAGCACTTTGCCGCCATCGGCAACGATGGTTTTCACGAACGCGTATGCGTCCAGAGCCATCGGCAGGCTCTTCTCAAGATTGATGATGTGGATTTTGTTTCTTTCGCCGAAGATGAAGGGTGCCATCTTCGGGTTCCAGTAACGGGTCTGATGACCAAAGTGCACGCCAGCCTCAAGCATCTGGCGCATAGTTACGTCTGCCATGTCGGTTCTCCGGGTTAGGCCTCCGTATACCCCATCTCGCAACCCCTTTTCAGGTGGGGCACCCAGCGTGATGTGACGGTATACGTGTGGATTGATTGCCTCTGGGGCGCGCGCTTTATACCATACCCGACTGGCATCAACAACGCGGAAAAACCGGGGTCGAACCGCAGTTTTCGCTGATCAGGGACACCGTTCGGGTTCAACTTCACGAAAACTGCGGCTGGACCCTGTTCATGCCGATTGGCTATCCATGAACGTCACCATAAAATCACCTGAAGAGCAGGACAAAATGCGTGTTGCCGGACGCCTGGCAGCCGATGTACTCGACATGATCGGCGAGCACGTCAGGCCAGGA
>JADFGH010000175.1 GCA_022567775.1 Pseudomonadota bacterium
CGAGATAGCGGTAGAACGTGTCCATCGACTCGAGGTCTTCAGCCGACAGGACCTTGCCTTTATCGGGCTGATAGTTGTCGTCCCACTTCAGATCGGGACACATCCAGTCGTTCATTCCGATATCGAGATCCGACATCACCATGACTGGCGTCTGCAGCCGGTCTGCGAGATCGAAGGCGGTGATCGACAGGTAAAAACACTCTTCGGGGTTGGCTGGAAACAGAAGAACGTGTTTTGTATCGCCATGCGACGCATACGCGCAGATCATGAGATCACACTGCTGGGTGCGCGTCGGCATGCCGGTCGATGGACCGGTTCGCTGCACATCAAATATGACGGCAGGCAATTCCGCGTAATAAGCAAAACCGATGAACTCGCTCATCAGCGAAATGCCCGGACCACTGGTCGGTGTAAAAGCACGCGCACCATTCCACGTTGCACCGAGCACCATACCGATCGCGGCAAGCTCGTCTTCGGCCTGCACAATACAGAATTTTTTCTTGCCGGATTCCTCGTCCATGCGAAACTCTTTGCAAAACGCTTTGTACGCATCCATGAGGGAGGTGGACGGCGTAATTGGATACCACGCACCGACCGTCGCACCGGCGTAAACACAACCAAGTCCTGCAGCCGTATTACCGTCGATCAATATGTGGTTTGCAGTCTTGTCCAGCTTCGCCACTTTGACCGGTAACGGACACTTGAAGTGTTCATTCGCGTAGTCGTATCCAAGACGGATCGCCTCGAGGTTCGACTCGACCATGTGTTTTTTGGTTGCAAATGTTTGCTCCAGCAATGCCGTGATGATGTCGAGATCGATTTCCAGCAGGGCAGCCAATGCACCAACGTAGGCAATATTCTTCATCAGGATGCGCGCACGCACGCCATCGAAGCGCTCATTGCACATCTTTGAAAGTGGAATACCGAAAATATTGATGTCGTCGCGATCAAGCAGCCTGCTACGCGGCCAGGTCGAGTCGTAGATCATCCAGCCCCCGGATGCAACGTCGGCCATGTCCTGTCTATAAGTCTGCGCGTTCATCGCGACCATGATATCGACCCGGTTAGCACGCGACTGATAGCCGTCGCCGCTAACGCGAACCTCATACCAGGTCGGCAATCCCTGGATATTCGAGGGGAAGTAGTTCTTGCCGACAACCGGAATACCCATCCTGAAGATAGCTTTCATCAGGAGACCGTTCGCACTCGCCGAACCGGTGCCATTGACCGTAGCAATCTTGATGACGACGTCGTTGATTCCGGACACGGCTAGCTCGGTTGTGTTCTCTTGAGTTTAGACAGAGTAAGGCTGCAAATTCTCATTTACTGAGACGATAATACGCTTAACTTGCGGCCTTGGCCGTTCGTGGCCGCCCGGGTTTCGCCTCGTCAAGGGCGTAGGGAATCAGGATTTCTGATTTCTGCATGTCCCAGGCGCCGGTGGGGCAGCGCTCGGCACAAAGACTGCAATGCACGCAGAGGTCTTCATCCTTGACCATCACGCGGCCCGTCTGCGGCAGGTCTGCCGATACATACAGTAGTTGTTCCCGGTTCTCGGCCGGCGCAGACAGCCGTGTGCGCAACTCATCTTCCTCGCCATTAGCGGTCATCGTCAGGCAGTTGACCGGGCAGATATCAATGCACGCATCGCATTCAATGCACAGGCTTGCCGTAAACACCGTCTGGATGTCGCAATTGAGGCAACGCTCTACTTCCTGGATCGTTTGTTCGACGGTAAACCCAAGCTCGACCTCGATATCGAGTTTTTTGAATCTGTCCTTGAGATCGACATGCGGCATGAGCCTGCGCTCTACGGGATCGTAGTCGTTGGAGAAACTCCATTCGTGCATGCCCATTTTCTGACTTTGCAGGTTCATGCCGGCCGGCAGGCGATCGTTGAGATCTTCCTGCTGACAATACTTGTGAATCGAGATCGCTGCTTCGTGACCGTGGGCCACTGCCCAGATGATGTTCTTCGGCCCGAAAGCGGAATCTCCCCCGAAGAAAACGCCGTCGCGCGAGCACATCATCGTTGTCTCATCGACAACCGGACAATCCCATTCGTCGAATTCAATACCGATGTCGCGCTCAATCCAGGGAAATGCATTTTCCTGGCCGATCGCGAGAATAACATCGTCGCATGGCAGCGTAACCTCGCCAACCACGGTACCGCGATCGATGCGTCCATTGTCGTCGATGTTGTATTTCATCTGGTCGAACTTCATACCGACGAGTTTGCCGTTCTTTATGACGAACTCCGTCGGCGAGTGATTGACAATGATCTCTATATTTTCTTCTTCGGCATCGTCCAGTTCCCAGTCCGACGCCTTGAAGAATCCGCGCGGCTTGCGCGCCATCACCTTGACATCGTTTGCACCGAGCCGAAGTGAAGTACGGCAACAGTCCATCGCCGTGTTGCCTACGCCGATGATCAATACCTTCTCACCCACTTCCTCAATGTGCTTGAATGCGACGGACTCGAGCCAGTCGATACCGATATGGATGTTCTCAGTGTCATGACGGCCCGGCAGCTCCAGCTCCTTGCCGCGTGGCGCGCCGCTGCCGACGAATATCGCGTCAAAACCACCGTTGTCCAGCAAGTCCTTCATGCTCTCGATGCGGTGATTCAGCTTCAACTCTGCGCCCATATCGAGGATGTAGCCGATCTCTTCATCCAGCACTGCGGGTGGCAGACGGAATTGTGGAATATTGGTGCGCATGAGGCCGCCGGTCGCAGCAAGACCTTCAAATATCGTGACCTCGTAACCGATCGGCAACAAATCATTGGCAACAGACAAAGATGCGCAGCCGGCGCCAATCAGTGCAACTTTTTTGCCATTACTTCTGGCGGGCGCCTTCGGCAGCCGGTCCCGGATATCATCATGGTGATCGGCAGCGACCCGTTTCAGGCGGCAAATCGCAACGGGTTTGTCTTCGACGCGCCCGCGCCGGCAAGCGGGCTCGCAGGGACGATCGCAGACACGCCCCAGTATCGCGGGAAAAATATTGGATTCCCGGTTGAGCATGTAGGCGTCAGAAAACTCGCCCTGTGCGATCAGTCGAATATAGTTCGGAATGTCGGTGTGTGCCGGGCAGGCCCACTGACAGTCGACAACTCTGTGAAAATAATCAGGATTGGAGGTATCGGTTGGCTTCATTCAAGTGACGACCAGACAGGTTTTGATCTGCGCTATCTGGAAATCTCCGCCATTCAGAGTCCAATATTTCACGTAGGATAACGGGATCGCCCGGAAAGTAAACTGTTTTCACGCCGAGCCGCTTATCCGCCTGACGACCGTGACACTTAATTAAATTAAGGGTTGCGGATAAATTTACTGGACGCCCGCAGGCCTTGTAGCCTCAGCGGCTGCGATTGCAATCGAGTCGCTGGCCGGCAATTTCATCGCTTACCACTCCATCCCGGTACGCGATAGTCCCGTTGACGATGGTGGTGTCTATGGTTGAGCTGAAGGTGTGGCCCTCGAACGGCGACCAGTGACATTTCGCGAGCAGATTGCGGGAACTGACAACATACTGCTTGTACGGGTCCACTAAAACCAGGTCGGCGAAGTAGCCCTCGCGCACATAGCCGCGATCCACAACGCCGAAAATATCGGCGACCGCATGACTGGTCTTGTCGACGATTTTCTCGTAGGTCAGTTTCCGGTTCTTCGCGAGATCAAACAAGCAGAGCAAGGCATGCTGCACCAGCGGCAATCCCGCCGGTACCTTGAAATAGCTCTTACCTTTCTCGCTTATCGTATGCGGCGCATGATCCGTCGCGATTATGTCAATACGATCTTCATTGACGGCCTTCAGCAGGGCTGCACGATCCTCGGTGGTCTTGATCGCGGGATTGCACTTGATCCTGGCTCCCAGGTCCCTGTAGCGGGATTCGTCGAACCACAGGTGATGAACGCATACTTCAGCCGTAATGCGCTTGTCATTGCGATGAACTTTGGAGAAAAGACCCATCTCGATTGCTGTCGTCAGGTGCAGTACGTGCAGCAGTGCATCGTGTCGACGGGCGAGGTTCACTGCCTGACTGGAGGACAGCAGGCATGCAGTCGCGGAACGAATTGTGGGGTGTTCCGACATTGGCACCGCAGCGCCAAATTCAGCCTTGGCTCGCGCTTCGTTGTCGCGGATCGTCGGGGTGTGTTCGCAATGCGTGAGCACGATGACCGGCGCATGCTCGAACAACAGTTCGAGCGCTTGCGGGTCGTCCACCAGCATGTCGCCGGTTGAGGCCCCCATGAACGCCTTGATGCCGCATGACTCACCAACCTGCAGCGCCTTTATTTCTTCAATATTGCGGTTCGTGGCGCCGAGATAGAATGCGTAGTTCGCGCGGCAGCGCCCGCTGGCGATTTCGTACTTGTCCGCCAGCGCATCCCGTGTCGTCGTCTGCGGGTTGACGTTTGGCATGTCCATGAAACTCGTGACACCACCTGCAACTGCCGCGGTGGATTCAGTCGCCAGGTCGCCCTTGTTCGTGAGACCGGGCTCCCGAAAATGGACCTGGTCATCGATCATGCCCGGCAGCAGGAACTTCCCTTTAGCGTCAAGGACCTGGACATTCTTACCTGCCGACAAACCGGAACCGATTTTCTCGATTCGCTCTCCCTTGATCAGGACGTCAGCATCTTTTGTCTCGCCTTCATTGACGAGACGCGCATTGGCAATCAGCAATTTCTTCATGATCGCAGGCGAAAATCAGGCGAAGGCATCGCTTGCCGTGACCAGTTCGTGCACATTGCCCGGCTCAAAAGCTGCGTGACCGGCGCCAGGCACAATGCGGAGATCGGCCTCGGGCCAGGCTTCTGCCAGTTCCCAGGCTGAGATGACCGGGCAAACTACGTCGAAGCGGCCCTGAACAATGACAGCGGGAATATTCCGTATCCGATCCACGTTTTTGATGAGTTGATCTTCTTCCATGAATCCACCGTTCACAAAGTAATGACATTCAATACGCGCCAACGCCAGTGCCATATCGTCGGCGGCAAAATCGGCGGCAATTTCTGTATTTGGCAACAGGGTACTGGTTGTACCTTCCCAGATCGACCAGGCCTTGGCCACCTCTACCCTGACTTTTAAGTCTTTGCCCGTCAGGCGCTGGTGATAGGCGGCCAGTAAATCGCCCCTTTCGCCCCTTGGTATTGGCTTAAGGAACGCCTTCCAGCGATCCGGAAAGATCTCGCTTGCGCCGTGCTGATAGAACCAGTCGATCTCCTTTTTACGCAGCATGAATATGCCACGGAGGATAATCTCCGTAACGCGCTCAGGATGCGCCTGCGAATAAGCCAGCGCCAGTGTACTGCCCCACGAGCCTCCAAAAACCTGCCACTTTTCGATCTGGAGTGCCGCCCGCAAAATCTCGATGTCGTTGACGAGATCCCAGATCGTGTTGTCCTTGAGGCTGGCATGAGGGGTGCTCTTGCCGCTTCCCCGCTGGTCAAAAAGGACGATTCGGTAAACATCGGGATTCCAGAAACGACGCATGTTGGCGGTGCACCCGCCACCGGGCCCGCCATGCAGAAAAACCACCGGCTTGCC
>JADFGH010000176.1 GCA_022567775.1 Pseudomonadota bacterium
TGTTCGAGACACTGCCGGGCAGTTGCGGGATTTCCAGCACTCCCTGCCGATGGCGTTACTCAGGGCCCGCGAAGCAGCAATGTCACGATTTCGCCCGATGCTAAGAAGACACGGGCTTACGGAGCAGCAGTGGCGAGTGATCCGTGCCCTGGCTGCGTACCAGGAAATCGACGCAAGTGAAATCGCCAAGAAAAGTTTCCTGCTAGCGCCCAGCCTGACCCGGATTCTGCGATTCCTCGAACGCGAAGAACTGGTGAAGCGGTCATCCGATGCAAATGACCAGCGCCGTTACGTGTTCGTACTAACCGGAAAGGGACGCCGGATTTACGATGAGGTAGGACCGGATTCCGAGCTGCTGTATGCCGAGATCGAGAAAGAATTTGGTGCGGACAAGCTCGCGGCCCTGTATGCATTGCTGGCCGAATTTTATGCGGCGCTGGGTGAGAAATAAGGGGAAATTAAGGGGTCAGATCCCTTTTTCCGGCCGGACAAGATTTAGATAGCAATGGGAAAAAGGGATCTGACCCCTTATTTAAGTGGAAAGTTGCGGTACTGGCTGCCGTGCTCGTCGATAAAGCCGACCCGGATGCCGTAGTTGCCTTCTTTGAGCCAGCCGTAGACCTGGCGCACATGTGGCTCGATCGAGGCAAATGCCAGGTCCTCCCAGGGCAGACCCTCTTCGTCGAACCAGCCGAATTCGATGGCCTCTTCCGTTGGCGCCGTGTCCGGTCTGTGTTCGAGATGACAACGAAACACGAGGTGTGTCTGGGCCATATGCAGGATGGAACTGACACTTACGAGCATCATCTTGTCGGCCGGCACGTCGATGCCGGTTTCCTCGCGTAGCTCCCGGCTCGCTCCCGCCTCCGGGGTCTCGTCGTTTTCCATGTAGCCGCCCGGCATCGCCCACTTGCCAACAGCAGGCGCAGTGCCACGTTTGATCCAAAGTATGGATTCTCCAACGCAGACGTAGGTAGCCACCAGGACATTCGGATTCTGGTAATGGGTTTTGCCGCAATCATCGCAGACGAATCGTTGCCGGTTGTCGCCGACGATTGCCTGTAGCGAAACTTTCGATCCGCAATCGGAACAAAAATTCATGGTTACTCAGGTTCGGTTCAACAACTCGTCAACGCGCGCCATCATGTCATCCCTGTTATAGAGATCGTAGTAGATCGACGCCATTATGTTCTGCGGCCCGAAGAAAAACCGCTCGTAGAGAACCTGCCGATTGCCGAATCCCGAAACCGCCACATCGTGCGCCAGCCTGAACAGTGCGATCCGGTCCTTGCTGTCGAGATTCACGGTCTGGAAATACTTGCCAACGTCATCCGCCAGGTCGTTGCTCAGATCGGCCTCGGTTGGAGTGGCCATCAATGAACTTGATCCAAGCAGATGAATTGTTTCGATGAGTTTCGGATACATTTTCGGAAAGACATTTCTGGAGGTGTCCAGTGGCCGCCGCAGCGGCACGAAATTGCCGTATTTATCCTCATGCGCCTGGCTTTCTCCGCTAAACCGAAAGGCACGCACGGTTTCAGCAATCCACATGGCTTCGGCAATCTGTCCCCTGACAGTCATGTCTTTGTCTTTGCCGGTCGCCTGCGCCATCTTGCACAGGAGACCGACGATGAATTCGGCCTTTGCGAGTTTGCCGCACACTACCTGGTGCATCATGTGAATAACGGCGTTGGTTTCCGCAAACGCGCGATTGCACAGCAGCGGGTCCCGGTACATGAAGACGCGCTCCCACGGCACCAGGACGTTATTGAAAAGAACCACCGCATCCATTTCCTCGAAACGGGATGCCAGTGGCGCATCAAAGTGGGATTTTTCGTGATCGTAGCTGTCGCGGCAGAGCAGGCGCAGACCCTGGGTAGCGACGGGGATCGCGAAAGCGAATGCAAACGGAATATTCTCCTCCGATGCTTTCAGCAAGGTGGACGGGAACACCTCGATCTCGTCCGAGTGCGGACCCAGCGTCGCAAGCAGGCGCGCGCCGTTAACGACGATTCCCGCATCGGTCTCTTTGACTACCCGCAAGGCCACCTCTTCACTGGATTTTCCTTCTTTGGCCATCGCAAAATTGTAGGTTGGATTAATCAGCGTGTGCGTTAAAACCTTGTCATTATTGCGGATATACTCGTAGTAATTGCGCATGTTATCGGCATATTCCGGCTTGTCTTCGCCCAGGAAAGCAGCCGCAGCCGCAAACGACATCATTGATGCGTTTTTGTAATCGGGTGTGCGGCCGAACATGCCATTCGACCAGGTGGCCCACTCGTAGAAAGCAGCACCGCGTTTTTCGATGTCTTCGCGGGACTTTGGAATCATGTAGGAGGTGGCGTATCGCTTGCCATCTTCTTCGTAGGTAATCGTCTCCTGTAGTTCTGCATCGAATTGCTTGTCCATGAAACTGGCAAGCGTATGCGCGCCACGACTCAGCCCGGGGTGTGAGGTGACATCTGCGACTTTCTCGCCGTGAATCCAGACCTCGCGGTCGTCACGAAGTCCCTCAAGATATTGCTTGCCGTTGCGAATGCCCTGGCCGCTACTTGTATCAATCCTGCTCATGCTATTTCTGCTCTCCTGGTTGGTTCTTGTTACTCGTTTATTGCCCGTGAATGACCCGATTTGCCTTCAGCTTCCTCATCAATCGACGATATCTGCTCGAGACCGGCAATCAGGGCGTTCCAGGTTTTCGTATCGACCGAGCCGCGCAATTCGGCATAAGCCTTGTCGACGCGCGGCCTTACTTGTGATTCCAGCGCCACTCCCTTGCCCGTCGCGTGCACGAAAACGTGCCGGCGGTCAGTGTCGGAACGGCGTCGATCGGCAAGCCCGCTCCTGGTCAGGCGATCCACCACGCCAACCAGGCTTGGCGGCGGTATCAGGGTCAGGTCCGCCAGTTCGCGGAATGCGATCTGCTCGTGCTGCCAGAGCACCCTGAGCACTCGCCATTGCTGTTCGGTCAGTCCAAACTCGCTGAATATTTGCCGAAACCTGGGCATCACTGCGTCCAGCGTCCGGTAAAGCATCATTGGCAGTGAGCGGCTGAATTCCTGCATTGCGAAGTCGAATCACTTTAGTTAATATGTTAACTATTAACATATTAATAAAAATCAGGCTGATGTCAAGCCTGGCCGGTTGAGCCTATGGACGAGATGAAAAAATTTCGTCAGTGCCTCGGAAAATTCGCGACGGGCGTCGCGGTTGTGACCTGCACTGACGAAGACGGTAAGCCCTATGGCATTACTGCCAACAGTTTCAGCTCGGTTTCGCTGGAGCCGAGGCTGATCCTGTGGAATATCGCGAAGGTTTCAAACTCGCTGCAGGCATTTCTTGATGCCGACTATTTTGCGATCAATATTCTCAGCCGTGACCAGGAGGACTTGTCCTCTCACTTTGCAAAATCCGACCACACTTTGTTCGATTCGATCCGGATCACGCGATCAGAGCAGAATGTGCCATTGATTCCCGGCTCGCTGGCCTGGTTCGAGTGCCATACGCATCAAATCCACGATTGTGGCGATCACTACATTATCATTGGCGAAGTCGTCAGTTTCGAGTCGAGCGCAGCTGAACCGTTACTGTTTTTCAGTGGCAAATACGCAGCGATTGACACGGAAAGTCCGGCCTGAGCAACGGACCAGCGAACTCCCTGCTTGCGCCACTACTCTCCGCGGACGTGCGTGTTGTACCAGGCCAGGTATCTTTCGTAGCGGTCTTTTTGGAAACTCGGCCGCGAAATGCCGTGTGATTCGTCCGGATAGACGACAAGCTGTGTGGTGATGCCGCGCCGTCGCAATGCCTGGTATAGCTGTTCCGAATTCTGAATCGGCACATTCCAGTCTTCTTTGCCGCCCATTATGAGCGTTGGGGTCGTTACTTTGCCAACATCATTGAACGGGGAAATCTTTTCCCACGCCTCACGATTCTCCCAGGGCAGGCCGAGTTCCAATTCCCATTGAAGCTGGTAATGGTCGTGGCCATAGTTCGCAACAAAGTTGACCTCGCTGGCGCCGGTAATGGCCCCTTCGAAACGATCTGTCCTGGTGATTACATAGTTTGTCAGGATGCCACCATAGGACCAGCCACCCACACCAAGACGCGCCGGGTCGGAGTAGCCCTCGGCTATCGCGTAATCGACAGCGGCCATTACATCTTCAAAGTCTTTGACGCCCCATTCTGCGAAAAGCGCAGCCGAGAAGTCCTGACCATAGCCGCTTGAGCCACGGGGATTCGCAATGACCACAACATATCCATTTGCCGCAAACAACTGAGCGTCCCGGTTGAACGAAAAATCATACTGAGAAACCGGACCTCCATGGATGCGGAGAATTGTCGGATATTTCTCGCGTGGATCGTAATCCGGTGGTGTAAAAATAAAGCCTTCGATCTCCGTGCCATCGGCGCTCGGGAAGGTCACGTTCCTGACAGCAGCAAGGCGGCGTTCGCCCAGCAATGTATCGTTGGTATGTGTCACTTGATGCAATGCACCGTCCTGCCACAGGAATATCTCGCCAGGAATCTGCGGTGTGCTCAGCCTGATTGCGACGGTTCCGGATTCATGCAGCGAGAATTCCCGAACGCTCAATTCTCCATCTACCAGCCGCTGCACGCTATCACTGGCGAGATCATATTGCGCCAGATGCTGTTCCGCGCTGTCTTCCAAAACGAACAGTATTGATTCATCGTCAGCTGCGAAAGCCGGTGCGCCCACATTGCGATCGAGTGCTGCAGTCAATACCCGTTCCTCGCCGCCCGCAGCAGGCACAATCGCAAGATGATTTGTCGCATACCAGATCAGGTCGGGCTCAGTAACAGAAACGTACGTAATAGTGCGTCCATCGTTGCTCCATGCCGGGCTGTGGTCGGAGCCGTGATTCCTGGTTATTTGACGTGCAGTCCGGTTCTCTGCGTCGCCCTCTGCGGACACGACCCAGATATCGTTATTGTCATTACTGTCAGGCTCATCGCTGCGGTTGCTGGTAAACGCAATCGTGCTGCTATCCGGGCTCCAGGCAGGCTGCATATCATCGAAATCACCGAAGGTCAGCTGAAGTGGCTCCGCATCGCGCCCGGCCACCACATACAGGTGATTGCGGCTCCGATCCAGGTAGGGCACACCGTCCCGTTTGAATTGCAATCTGTCGATCACGTATGGCAGCGGTTTTACTTCTTCGCCGGCCTCGTCCGCTGCCTCCTGCGCCAGGTCAGCCGCAGTCTTGTCCCTGATCACCAGCAGCATTTTCCCGCCATCGGGCGACCACAGAAAATCGCCTACGCCCTGATCCACCGCCGTGTATTGCTGCGCTTCGCCGCCTCGCAGATCCAGCGTCCAGACCTGGGTCTTTGCCTCCTCATCATCTCCCTTTGCGGCCAGAAATCCCAAATACCGCCCATCCGGACTCCAGCGCGGCGCTGACGCCGAGTAGTCACCGGAAGTCAGTTGAACGACCTCGCTCCCGTCGCTGGATACCATGTAAATTTGTGTCGAAGATTCGTCAGCCTCGAAGTCGACCGATTCGACCGTATAAGCGATCCAGTC
>JADFGH010000177.1 GCA_022567775.1 Pseudomonadota bacterium
CTGCTTCGAGAATCGCCGGTTCACAGGACAGGCCGAGTGGGAACCTGCCGCTGTGATCCGTAATTAGCCGCAATACGCATTCCCGGCCACCGGATCGAACGTGGTATACGCGGTTTGTGAGTCCGCCTTTGAGTTCCTCGATGTCGGCTGTCTCGCGATCCCACCCGGGCACCATGGCGAGCGCATCGTGTGCATTCAGTTGAGGGGTCACGCAGGCACTGCAGCAGGTTGATGTTGCCGCCAGGAACGGGTCCAGGCGACGAGTCCGATCGGTATCAATACAACATAAACAATAAAGAGGACGGCGGTAGCCTCGAGTCCTCGCGTCCAGTAAATGAATACGGACACTACATCGATCACCAGCCAGTACCACCAGTTTTCGAGTATTTTTCGGGCCACAAGGAAGGTCGCCCAAACTGCAGCGAAAGTGGTTGCGGAATCAATGTATGGATACGCCGCATCGGTGAAAATTGCGAGCAGGAATCCGGTGGCGGCAGCAAGGAAGATGATGATTGATACAGCGTAAACGTGAACCTGCAGCGGCCATACCGAAACCGGCAGCTCACCGTCGGTCTCGCCGCTTCGCCAAACAGTCCAGCCGTAAATAGCCATACCAAAATAGAAAACGTTCAGCAACGATTCCATGTACAGATTGGCCCTGGCGAACAAATACACATACATCGCCGTACTGATCGCTGCGCAGAACCAGCACCAGATGTTTTGCCGAATGGCGAGAACCAGGTAGGCTAACGCCAGTATCACTGCGGTCAACTCTGTCCGCGGCAGCGCGCCGTAATACTCAGCGATTTCCGCTGCCAGTGTTTGCATCAACCGTCCAGTGGATTATTCAGAATCTTGATGGCGAAAACTGCCTTTGGGCACTGTTCGAAAGTTTTTTTGATTTCCTGGTTGAGCGCAGCCATCACTTCATCGTATTCGCCGCGAATCTGGGTACTCATCGCATTGGTCACTACTTCGACCGACGAATTTGCGCTCAACCGCTCAATGACGTCCTTGATGGGCGGTAAAAAATCATCCGCAAGCGGATACAAACTGATGTCGACGGCAACACGCATGATTCAAAAACTCCTGTCGAATGTAACGCCGAACTGCCGCGGGTCTCCCTGGCGAATGTAAAGCGTCGGTGGAAAAAGCGGCGGTTCATTGCCAAAGAAAAAACCGCGAACGGCGAAGCGTTCATCGAAGGCATTTCTCAGCCAGAGCTGTACGATCCAGTCATCCGTTTCGTAGCCAAGCCGGGCGTTCGTCACCGAGTATGGCTCTGAAACCTGGTCATGCGACACGTCGAAAAAGAAGCCATCCTTGCCACTGATATCGATTCGCGTAAACCATCCCGACTCGTGCCGGTACACGCCCCCGAGAGCGTACGTGTAATTCGGTGCATGCGCCTGGTCACGGCCACTCAAATCCACCTGTGGCGTAACGAACTCGTCGAACTCCGCATTGAGCAATCCGACATTGGCGAATAGCTCCAGCGCATCGGTCGCTTGCCAGCGCACATCGGCCTCAAGCCCAACTGTCCTGCCCTTTGCCGCGTTATCGGTAAAGAATACGAACGAGGCCGGGTCGTTGGGGTTCAACTGAAAAGAGGTCTCGACCTGCTGGTCCTCCCGAATGTTGTAGAACAGGGATCCGCTGACGAGCAGGTGGTCGTCAGCGAGACTTGCGCGAAGACCTGTTTCAAAATTCCACATCGACTCTGCCCCGAACTCGCGCCGGCCAGGCGGCACGAATCCGAGATTGAATCCCCCTCCCTTGTAACCACGTGACACTGTCGCAAATCCCGTAACGCCATTCGAAATTTTATGGGTGTATACGACCTCCCCGCCGACCATGTTTTCCGACGGCGCAAGGCTGAGACCGCTCGAGTCGAAATAGTCCACCTCGCGCCGCTCAAAACGCGCTCCGATGCTGAGCCTGCCGGCCTCGCTTACATTGAATTCGAGTTGCCCGAACACTGCCGCGCTGATCGCCTCGAACTCACTGTCAAGACGCTCATTCAGTGAGTCGGCAAAGTTGAACCCGGGATCGAAATATTCGCCCTGATTGATCGTCGACAAATCCTCTTCCAGCCGGTTGATGTAAAAACCGGCGAGCCAGTCGGTTGACCCGCCGAAGATGCGGCCGGCTTCCTTCGATATGATGCGAATCTCCCGGTTCAGGGTCATACGCGCACGATCGTTGAGCGAAACAAAATCGTACAGGACGGGCGCCCAGGCATCGTCGTTGCCCCAGTCGGCATCGAATGAAAAATCGATGTCCGATTTGGCAATCGAAGAAACCGACGTTATGCGGAATCTGCTGCTGCCGTCCCAGTCGATGTTGAATGAAGCCCCGACGCTCCGCTGCGCGTCCTTACCCGGATTGTTCGACAGCACTGTCAGGGTGTTGTCGATGGCAAACGCATCGTAGCCGTCGTCCACATCGGTATACATGCCGGTCAGCTTGAATGACCAGTTGTCGCCAGCGCTCCATACGAACCGACCTCGCAACGAGGTTTCATCCCGACCATTAGTATCGTTCTTGCCGAGATACGGATTGCTTCTGAAGCCATTGCTTTGATAGTGATGCGCGCTCAGGCGGTAGCCGGCACCTTTGCCGCCGATGGGCCCACCGACTGCAATCCCACCACCAAACGCGTCATCGTCACCGGCAGTCAGTTGAATCTTGCCCTCGAAGGAATCACCGGGATCCGTGCTTTGCATGTAGATGAGTCCGGCGAGCGCGTTCGCACCGTAACGAGTACTCTGGGGCCCGCGCAGCACCTCAATGTGATCGATATCGAACAGGGTCGCAATCGTGCCGATACCACTGAAATCGATATCGTCAACGAGGAAGCCGACCGATGGATTCGGCGCACCCTGGTATTGCGCAAGCTCACCAACGCCGCGAATCTGGAAATAACGCGCACGATGACCGTCACCAGACCAGTTCAGATTTGGTACGAGTTGGATCAGCTCCTCGAAATGCTGCACGGCTGCCTCATTGATAGTCTGCCGATCCAGAATCGAGATGACAGCCGGCAGTTCCGAAGCCGCCCGTTCGCGATAATCGGCCGTGACGATGATTTCTTCCACTACGTCCTGGGCTGGCGATGCGGCGGGAAAAAGCAAAGCAAAGGCAAGGCAAATTCGGGAACTTTGCCGAAGATTCTTGACTGGGAGCATTGGGAAATCCTCTTCCTACGCCGGCATTACCCGGATCAGGTTCTAAGGGTTTCCGTTTTGACGCGGTTGTCGTTGCGCGTCACGGATCTCAGGTCATTCGACCACCCCTGTGACGGAGTTGATTATACCGCAAATAAATGCGATTCGTTTCGCCCGCTGGGGCAGAGATTTATCGGGGCCAATTGATTTGACTCGCTGACCGAATCGGGCATTGCTGGCACATTACTTGAAGCGAAAGTCGAGTTTGTAATCATAGAGCCATGGCATGCGCGGGTCGACGTTTTCCTGCTGCAGTTTGTCGGGCAGGTTTTCATAATGCTGCCGTAAAAGGTCGACGTTAGGCGCGTTGTAATAGGTCACCAGGACGGTATCGTGAGTTACGCGGATATCGCCATCGAGTCCGAGGAAGATGGAATTCGCCATATGTGCGGCGTCCCACTCGGCGACGGGTTCGCCGAGCCGTTGACGGAGCTGATGGATGGCCGCCTGGGCGATCAAAGCCATGGTCATCTGTGCATAACGCACATTCAGATTCATGGTGCCGGCCCGTTTCCAGCCGAGCGCCTGGTGGGTATTGAAGAACTCTTCGACATGCCAGCGCTTGGGATAATCACGGCACAAGGTGTCCACTGCATCGCGATCGGTGGTTGACAGGAAGGCATTGAAGATCCAGTCCTGCTCGCGCTCGCCGTTACGCTGGATGTACTGGTGGAAGGCACCGCTTTGACTGTGCGTCATCTCGTAGGGTTGGCGGGTGGTGGCATAACCGGCCCAGTGACGGTTGAACTGTTCGGCTGGAATGGCTTGTATCTGCTGTTGTAACGGACGCTGGTTGGGCATCGGCACCAGCAGCTCGAAACAGGTATCGGAACGAACCTGATCGAGCAGTTTGGCCGAGAAGTGTTCGCTATCGGCGAGCACCAGGATCTCACCGGCCTTGGGGTTAAGGATACGCTGCGCCAGTTGCAGCAGTTCCGGCGTGGCCTGGGTCACCGTTCGTGCCGAAGTGGTGTTCAAAAAACACACCGGCTGGTGGGTGTCGGCATCCAGGGCGAAGAAAGTCTGGGCTACCTTGATGGACTGGTTACGATCTTTGCCCCGATGGCGCCGCATCTGGCGTTTGCTGTAGCTGCGCACGCGGTGCGGATCGATCGCCAGCAGTTTGCCGTGGTAGTGGCCGGAGGCACGGCGGATCTGTCCCAGGGCCACCTGCAGTGCCTGCGCCTCGGCCACGGTATGTTTCTCCAGCAGCTGATGAATGGCTTGATCGGTGGCGACAAAAGGCAGGCCGTGCGCCAGCTCGAAGCCTTTCTGCGACAGCGTGCGTTTTTGTCGTACGCCGGTGACGCATAACGCCGCCTCGTGCACCAGTTGCAGCGCCAGCCGCGGTTCAATGCGGGCACCGTCCTGGCCGCTCCAGCCACACAGCAAGTCCCAGGTGCCCAAACGCAGGTGTTCGGGGAGTAGCAGCCACAGGCCAACCATGTTGCCGTTAACCTTGTCGGCCAGCAGTTGCCGCACACCGCGTTCCAGGCTGGCCGGATCACAAGGCTCCGCTTTGCTGCGTTGCTTGGTCCGCTGGGTCTCAACCGGTGGTTCAGGGATTGGACGAAAGCGATGCAGTTTTTTTTTGTAGCCCAAACTCCTGGATGACCCGTTCCACACTGCGGGTACTGATGGACAGTCCGCACTGACGTAATTTTTGCGCGATCACATCGGCAGAGGCGTGCGAGTCCAAAAAGCGGTGCCGGATGATTTGCCGTACCACCTCATGGGTGCGTCGATAGTTGCGCTTGGGACCGCGCTTTTGACTGCGCAGTGCGATCGCGCCCTGCTCACCGAACGCCGTGCGCAGCTGAAAATAACGCTGTTTGCTGAAGTCATATTTCTGCGCCGCCTGGCTCGGGCCGAGTCCTTCACATTCTCCTTCTATAAGCATGCACAGTTTGTGCGTAATCTCGTCATCGAGCAGCACCTCCAGTGAGCCGTCCGCGCCGATGAGCGCTTGCTCTTCCAGGTTGAACCACACCATGGCATTTGCCTCCTGTGGGTGTTTTACTGTGGCTCACAGGATAGCAGTAACGCCGACAATCGTCTAATTAATTATGGCGCTTAACACTGCCAACAGACCCAGTGAAGTACCTCAAACAGCCACGATGAGAAGATTGATTGAAGCGAAACCGCCATATTTACTTAGACTTTTGGCGGAGAAATCCGCCTGCATGCGATCGAATGTCACACCCTGTCCCACAGCCAGGAAAATCAACCAGCCCCTATAAATCTCTGCCCCAGCGGGCGATTAACATGTTTCCAACGCATGATTTTGTTTGAACGTCTTGCTGACGATCGACGTCAGG
>JADFGH010000178.1 GCA_022567775.1 Pseudomonadota bacterium
ATCTTTATTGGATGTCTGCACGTCGAGACCCGCTGTCACGCCGTAGGCGAGATTTGCGGTGAGTGTCCAGTTTTGTGGTTCAAGCACGTCACCGGTACGGAATTCCCAGTGTGCGTGCGTATCGATGAAGCCGGGGACGATGAATTTGCCGGCGACATTGATGACTGCCGTTCCCTCCGGCATTTCGATCGAGCCGCTGGCGCCGATTGCCGCAATCCTGTTATCGGTGACCAGGATGTCCTGGTTCTGCAGAACGTTGTGCAGGTCAGCCGTTGTTGCGCCCGACATCGTAATGACATTCGCGCCGCGCAATAACATCGAGCCTGACGGCGTGTTTCTTGGTACAACGACATTGAAGGCGTAGTTTCGAACAGACTCATGTTCGTCCTTCGGAACATAGGGCTCGTCTTCTTCCTCGTCGTCGCCTTCTTCGAGCTCTTTTTCATCCTTGCGAAACTCGATGCTATTCAATGTCCGCAGAAAAAATGTATGGCCAATTGCCCAATAGACGGATGAGCCATCGGCGGTCCAGCCGAAAAAGTCCGCGCCAATATCCGTCAGTTGCGCGGCCGGCAAACCGGGCTTCCTGACATCGATGGTCGGCGCCTTGCCACCGGACTGCACGATTGGCATAGCCCATACCTGCTTGGCAACGAGCGCGAGCGCGTGCTTGCCGTCGGGACTGATCTTTACCATTTCTGCCTGCGGTGGTTCCTCGCCCAGGCCATTGCCGCGTGGGCCGCTAACCACCAGTTCCTCGCGCCGGTCCGAGCCGTCGAGTTGCAGCGAAAAGAGACCTGCCTTGTCGTACAGGAAAACGCGATCGATAACCGAGCCAAAATGAGGGTTCCTTGCGCCTCGAGCAGCCGTGATGACAGTTTGTTCGCCACCGTTCGACGGCAGTGATACGAGTTCGAGAGGAATGCCAAGGCCCGTAAATTCACTGAAGGTCTGGTGACGCATATACTCGCTGCCGCGCATGGCCAGCAGTGACCGGCCATCGGGGCTGTAAACAAGGTCGGTATAAAATGCGGGAATATCCGTCAACTGCTGAGGTCGGCCGCTGCCATTCGATCGCACGCGCCAGATCTGTCCACCGTCATTCATGGACCAGGTAACGTAGGCGATCCAGCGTCCGTCGGGCGACCAGGCGGGTTTGAACTCCCAGGCATCGCCGGATGTCAGTCGGCGGGGCTGCGCGCCGTCCTCTGCATCCATGACGTACAGTTTTGTCAGAACGGACGCGACGATATTTTCGCCGTCGTGCGATAGTTGCGGGTCATGAATTAATGTCGCCGTCAGCGGTCCCTGTGGAACAGGGTAGGGCGCTGTGAGGTCCGGCCCGATGTCGAGCTCGATGTCGGCGGTGAACGGAATTTCGGTCTTGTTTCCGGAATCGATAGCGACGCGCCAGATTTTCCCCTCGGCGTTGAAGACAATCGCATCGCCGTCCGGCGTAAATGAATAGCCTGGCAGGAGATCACGGCTTGGTGGCCGGTAGTTTTCCTGCGCGTCCCGCTGCACGGGGTAGGTCAGCCAGCGATCTGCACCGGATTGCAGATCCCGGACACGGAAACCCGTTTGTGTTTCATCGCGTGTGCCATAAACCAGCAGCTTGCCGTCCGGGGAGAGGGCGGGTCTGACGGCGCCGCCTTCGCCACGTGTTATTTGATCGACGGCGCCGCTTGCGAAATCGTAGCGGCTGATCTGGGTTGCCGGGAAGTTTTTGACCGGCCCGTTGCTGTCGACACCCTGTGCGAAATACAGGAATTTTCCGTCAGGCGATATCTCGGCACCGATGCCCCAGACTTCCTCGTCCTCTTTGACACCATTCAGTTTGATGCCCTTGCCGCCGTCGATGTGAAACATCGTCAATTCGTTCTTGACGCTTCTTCGTGTTACTACGATGAACTGGCTATCCGGCATCCAGGCAGGAGAGATGGCTCCCCATTGGGAATCATCACTGAGTTTGCGGGCGTCGCTGCCATCCGGTTTCACGATCCAGAGATTGTTCGAGCCACTTCGATCACTGATGAATGCGAGCCATTCGCCGTCAGGCGAAACAACCGGCTGACTGTCGAATCCCAGTCCCGAAGTGATCCGTGTCGCCCGGCCACCGGACATCGGCAAGCTGTAGAGATCGCCGAGCAGGTCGAAAATGATCGTCTGGCCATCAGGTGTAACGTCGAGTGACAACCAGGAGCCTTCATCAGTCGCGAATGCGAGCAATTCGGTCTTGCCCTCAAGTGGCAAATCCGGCTTCTTCCTGTCTTCGTCCTCAGCGGCCATGGTGATGGCCAGCCAGGATAGAGCGACAAAAACACAAGTGATCTTGAGAAGGCGATCTGAATTCATGCTGGATCCAGTTATTGTGGTTAATCGTTGATCGGTTCTGGCGCCTTATATATCACGTTCGTCGGCGTGCCGACAAAAACTAAGGATCCGTCAGAGCCATGAACTGCGTACTCATGCGCTCAGTGATTGAGCTGCCATCGCGGAGCAGCAAATACGCTGCAATGCTTTGCCGCTCCGCAAACACCATTCCAGCCTCGGGGCCCAGTACCATCAATGCGGTGGCCAGAGCGTCGGCCTGCGCGGCATCATCAGCGAGCACCGTCACGGATGCAAGATCGTGTGCCACCGGTCGACCGGTTCGGGGATCGATGGTGTGTGAATAACGCTGTCCCTCGAACTCGAAAAAGTTTCGGTAATCGCCGGAGGTTGCCACAGAGAGATCGTGTATGTGGATAATCTTCTCCACTGCGTTGCCGGGCTGATACGGGCTTTCGATCGCGATCCGCCATTTTGTTTTGCTGGCGTTATGGCCACGGGCACGCAGGTCGCCGCCAATCTCGACCAGGTAGTTCGCAATACCCTGATTATCGAGCAAGGATGCAATCTCGTCAGCCGCGAGGCCTTTCGCATAAGCAGACAGGTCAATGTGAAGACCTGCAAGATCCTTGCGAATCGCGGGGATTTCACAGTTTGCATGCAGATGCACGCGGCCTGTCCTGGAGATTGCTTCGGCAATCGCGTCGTCGGATGGTGGTTCATTCAGGGAATCGCCAGGCCCGAAACCCCAGAGATCGACCAGCGGTCCTACGGTTATATCGAACGCGCCACCGGTCAGATTGCTCAATTCAATTGCCTCGTCGACGGCTTCGCATAGTGCCCGCGATACCGGAATCCAGTCTGTCGATGACGAATGATTAAATTTCGATACCTCTGAATCCGTACGGTACGTCGACATGCGCCTGTCAACGTCGTCGAGTGTTTCGTGGATTCGCGCTTGCAGTTGCTGCTGGTCGAATTCCGATTCTGTGACCACTGCGACACTGAACCGGGTGCCCATTGTCGGGCCCGATAATTGATAATTTGTCAGTCCCTGGTCACCGCACGCCGCGAGAGCGTGCAACAGCGCGATGCAAGGGAGAAAAAACTTCCGGCGATGTGTCGAGATCATTGGAACGATCCGGGATTTACCGGTTCATGTGATCCTCGAGCACCTGGGCGACACAGCAGGTCAGCTTCTTGCCCGTTTCGATATGCAGGAATTCGTTCGGTCCGTGCGCGTTTGAATTGGGGCCCAGCAGTCCCGTTACCAGGAACTGTGCCTCTGGAAATTTTTCGCCGAGCAACCCCATGAATGGAATGGTGCCGCCCGTTCCCATGTACACTGATGGCTTGCCAAAATAATCCTGCGATGATTTTTCCATTGATGCCTCGAGCCATTCGGCCACAGGCGGGGCATTCCAGCCGGCCATCGTCGACTCGACGTCGAATGAGACTTTCGCGAAAAGAGGCGCGTCTGCCTCCAGCGCCTCCTTCACAGCACTGGCGGCCTGGTCTGCGTCCCCCGTCGGCGGCAATCGGAACGATAGTTTCAGTGTTGTGTTTGGCAGCAGTGTATTGCCGGCGTTCACCAGCTCCGGCATGCCCTCTGCACCGGTAATCGTGAGCGCCGGCCGCCAGTTGTTATTCAGAATCAGTTCGTAAATCGACTCCGAGGGCGTGGCTTGGGTGTCGACCCAGGGGAATTTCCGGTACACGGAATCACCGAGCACTTTAGCAGCAAGTTCGGCCTGCTCAAGACGTTGCCCGGGGATCTCGACGTGGAGATCTTCGAGCAGGATTTTTCCGTTCTGTTGGTCCTCTATGCGGCTGATCAGTTGCCGCAAAATGCGGAAGCTCGAGGGCACGATTCCGCCGGCGCTGCCCGAATGTACGCCTTCGGTCAGTACTTCGGCGCGCAGCGTTCCGGTCAAATTACCGCGCAGAGAGGTGGTGCACCAGAACTGATCGTAG
Source organism: Pseudomonadota bacterium (assembly GCA_022567775.1). Lineage (GTDB taxonomy): Bacteria > Pseudomonadota > Gammaproteobacteria > Steroidobacterales > Woeseiaceae > SZUA-117. The sequence goes on from JADFGH010000178.1 coordinate 4,306, forward strand.
TTACCGCACTCGGCGTCCAGGCAGACCACCAGGCCCGGCTTACCCAGCCGGTCGCCGAGGTGGTCTATGTAGTAGGGCAGGTCAAAACTGCCGCTTTCCTCGCAACCCTCGATCAGCACGACGCAATGCGCGTGGGCAATGCCCTGTTCCTGCAGCGCACGTATTGCGGTTAGCGATCCAAAAACGGCATAACCGTCATCCGCGCCGCCGCGTCCGTAAAGTTTGCCGTCCCGGATGACCGGTTCCCAGGGACTTAAGTCGTCAGCCCAGCCGCTGAACTCGGGTTGTTTGTCATAGTGGCCATAAAGAAGAACCACGTCCTCGGAATCGCCGGGAATATCGATAAACAGAACCGGCGTGCGTCCCTCGAGCCTGACAACCTCGACCTGCATGCCCTTGATCGGCTGCTCGCTGCACCAGCGCTCGAATTGCCGCACGGCCTGGTCCATGTAGCCGTGTTTTTCCCAGTCGGGGTCAAACATCGGTGATTTGTTGGGAATTCTGATGTATTCGCAAAGCTCCGGAATGATCGAGTCATCCCACATCTGGTTGACGAAGTCTTCGGTCTTATTCTTGTCCATAGGCTTGCTTTTATTAAATCCTGCCCGCAATGTTAGCGGCAATCCACGATCATCGCGACTATATAAAGAGTGATAAGAATGACCGCGAATCCAAGCATACCCCTAATCCGTTATTTCCTGTGCCTGATTTTCTCCCTGCCCGCGGTGGCGGTGATGGCTGATGTAACGGTCGGCGCCAGGGGCGGAATGTGCAGCGAAGATCCAGCTTGCATTAACCGCTTCCATTGGGATATTCCGATGGCGGCCCGCGCGAAGCCCGGGGAGCGCATTCTTATGATCGGGCGCGATGCCGGGGATATGAACATCGACCCTGACGAGTTTGCCAGCGGCGACAGCAGTCCGCGGCTCAGTTTTGGTGTCGTGCATCCGCTTACAGGCCCGGTGTATATAGAGGGTGCAGTGGCAGGCGATGTGCTCGCTGTGACCATTGAGAAAATCGATCCGGGCCCGGTTGGCTGGACCAGCGCCTCGGAATTCGGCTTCGCCGGAGTGGCGGTCGAAAGCGAGAATCGCTTTATCGTCTGGCGACTGAACGACGAGTATGCCGTCAGCGATGATTTGCCCGGCATAAGAATTCCCAACGCAAGTTTTCCCGGTGTGGTATCGACGATGCCCGGCCCACAGCAACTGCAGGAGGTACTTGAAAGAGAGCAACAGC
>JADFGH010000179.1 GCA_022567775.1 Pseudomonadota bacterium
CTCCGCATCCTCGAAGCTCTCTCTTTCCATGACGTGGCACCAGTGGCAAGTTGAGTAACCGATGGACAGGAAGATCGGCTTATTTTCAACGCGCGCCCTGTCGAAGGCCGCCGGACTCCAGGGATACCAGTCCACCGGGTTATGCGCATGCTGCAACAGATAAGGTGAGTCCTCCAGGATCAGGCGATTGGTATACAGCGGTGATCCATCGGGATGAAGGTGTTCGGTGCGCGGCCGGTATTCCGGGCCCTTCGCCGCCAGCGCGGCTTGCAGTTGTTGCTGCAGGGAAGCAGGTCGAACCACGTTCGGCGGGACATCAGCGTGCGCAGTCGGGCCCATGGCTACGATCAACGTTGCCACGATGCCGCGTATGGATGCAGATCGCGTAAGCATGCTATCTGGCGGTGTGCCTCACAGAGTATCGAATAAATTCTGCTGGAAATCGGTGATGCCTGCCTGTAACCAATAAGCAATTATGCGCGTAATCCCGCCGCATTTTGTAATTCGTACCCAACACGAACGCAGCCCGGCGATTCTGTGACCCGGCGCGTTAGCGATTGTGCCGGACCTGCTCTGGCAGCGTCTCGCGCATTCTGATCCTGACAATGGTGCCGGAGAGAAACGTAATTCCGGCAATGACCCAGACGGCTGAGGTCACTCCGAACAGGTCCGCGACGATCCCCGCGATCACCGCGCCAAAAGCATAGCCAAGATCACGCCAGAGACGGTACACGCCGACAGCAGATGCTCTCCAGGTCGGGTCTGCCACGTCACCAATCGCGGCGAGCAATGTCGGGTAAACCATCGCGGTGCCTGCACCGAGCAATATTGCGGCTATTGCGAATGTATGGAACTCGTTGAACATGGCGATTGCGGCGAGTGCCAGCGCCTGCAGCCACATGCCCCAGACAATCAGCCCCTTGCGGCCAATTCGATCAGACAGTGCGCCGGTAAAGAGCTGGCCGATGCCCCACACGCCGGGGTAAATGGCAGCGAGCCAGCCAATCTGCTCTAGCGTCATGCCGGCCAGTGCGAAGTAGATCGGGAACAAGCCCCACGCCATGCCGTCGTTCAGATTGTTGACGAGCCCGGCCTGGCTCACAGACGACAAATCCCGGTGGCTAATGGAGGTCTTGTAAAAAATCTCCTTTTGCGACGGCCGCTCGAGGCTGGCGACGGTGTCTGCCAGGCTGGCTTCGAAATCGGCATGATGCCGGGTCTCGCGTACCAGGAATACCGACAATCCGAGCCCGATAACCACGAATATGACGCCCAGATAGAACGGTTCCGGACGCAGGCCCCAGGTCGACGCCACGTAGCCGGTGGCCAATGCTGCCCCGGCGACCGCAAAGTAACCGGCAAATTCATTGAGACCCATTGCGGTGCCACGATTGGCGGGGCCCGCCAGGTCGATTTTCATGATGACGGTGGTTGACCAGGTCAGGCCCTGGCTGATTCCCAGCAGGAGGTTGGCAAACAGCACCCATGACCAGGTGGGGGCCCACATCAACAGGAACGGCACGGGTATAGCGACGGCCCAACCCGCAATCAGGATTGCCTTGCGTCCGAATACGTCTGAAAAGCGGCCTGCAAGGTAGTTGGTGAGCGCTTTGCTGACACCAAAAACGGCGATAAAGGAAAGGATTGCGCTGCGTGCCGCGAGCATGAATTCCTGTTCTGCAAGCGCCGGTAAAATACTCCGTTCCATGCCGACCATTGCCCCGACAAAGGCGTTGACGATGATCAGCAGCGTGAATTGCGCCAGGTTGGCACGAATGCCAAGTGCCGGCTGGTCGCTGGATGAGCCTGTTGACATCGTGTCGTCCTCAACGCCTAATCTTGCCCCGGCGGCCGCATGCGGCCAGTTCGTTCCAACAGAGTATGCACATGAAAACACCGCTGCAGGTTGACTACTATACGGACGTTTTGTGCGTCTGGGCATGGATTGCCCAGCGCCGGATTGACGAACTCGAGCAAGAGCAGGGTGACAATATCTGTATCCGGCACCATTGCATTAACGTGTTCGGCGATACCACAAGTCGAATCGGAGACGGTTGGTCGGATCGGGGCGGTTATGCAGGATACGCTGCGCACGTTCAGGAAGCCGCGGCGCCGTATGAGTTTGCACCGGTGAATGTCGCCATCTGGCGCGACGTTCGACCATTTACCTCGGCGACCGCACACCTGGTTTTGAAAGCCGCCGAAATATTAACAGCGGCGGATGATTCGAGGGCCCTGGCGTTGGCGCTTCGCAAGCATTTTTTCGTCGATGGGCTGGACATCGGTGATCAACGAGTGGTGCTGGACAGTGCCGGTGAGGCAGGATTCGATATTCCGGGTCTGACGGCGCTTATCGATTCTGGACAGGCGATGGCGGCGCTGATGAGCGACTATGGGGACGCGAAAAACCTGGGGCTGAAAGGCAGCCCCTCGCTGGTATTGAACGAGGGTCGCCAGGTGCTTTACGGTAACGTTGGCTACCGTATATTAAATGCCAACATCAAGGAATTACTCAAAAGGCCGGTGAGCGAAGCGAGTTGGTGTTAGCCATTTTCAGCTCGAAATTTGAAATGAATTCCAGGATCAGGTCACTGTTGACGTATGGCGGCGAGGCGGTCGTTATTGGCGTCATATTATTCGGCGTGTACGCGTATCAATCGCGCAATCTATTGCCAACAGAACTGCAGCCGGCGCCGGCATTGAGTGTGCCGCTGCTCGATGGGTCGTCATACGACATTAGTCATCACGCCGCGCCGACAACGCTGGTCTATTTCTTCGCTCCCTGGTGCAATATTTGCGCTGCCAGTTCCGGCAACATCGATTATCTCAGGAAGCTGCGGGACGACGATGAGCTGCAGATAGTGCTGGTCGCTCTCGACTGGCAGACGCAGGCGGAGGTTCAGGAATACGTCGAGCATCACGAGATATCGGGCCCGGTATTGCTGGGTGACCGGAAAGTCGCAAGCGACTGGAACGTTTATGCATTTCCAACCTATTACATCCTGGATAGCCGGCAACGGATAATTCGCCGTGATCTTGGCTACAGTACGTTCGCCGGATTATGGTGGCGGACACTCTAAAGAGGTGAAACTCAATGAAAACGAAATTCGGTTTTGGCAAGCCGGTTGATGCAAAGTTTGACGATACCGTGGAAGCGGTAACTGCCGAGCTAAAAAAAGAAGGCTTTGGTGTACTGACGGAGATCGATGTTGCTGCGACGCTGAAAGAAAAACTCGGTGAAGACATGCCACCGTACCTGATTCTGGGTGCCTGTAACCCGTCGTTGGCACACCAGGCGGTCAGTGCCGTTCCCGAAATCGGTTTGTTATTGCCCTGCAATGTCCTGGTACGCGAGGACGAGGCAGGGCAGGTTCATGTCAGTTTCATGGATCCTGGCGCGGTGCTGGGACTTGTCGACAAACCGGAGATCGAACCTCTTGCGCAACAGGTAAAAGACAAGCTGCAGAAGGTGCTTGCTGCACTTTAGCAATCGCCCGCTGGGGCGGGTTCCTGCGTTCGTCACTGCAGCAATTCGGCAAACCCTTGTGGTGGTACGCGGTGCCGCGTCGCCTGCTCGTAGGCATAGGCGAAACCAAACAACAAACCCTCGGAGTACGGTCTTCCCAGAATCTGCAGGCCCGCCGGCAAATTGCCATGGCTGTATCCCATCGGCACGGTGACGGCGGGCAGGCCGGTCGCCGGCGCGACCAGCTGGCTGTTGTCGCCCTTGTATTCCTCTATCGCCCGCTCCAGAGGTGCGGGCGGGTTAGTCCAGCTCGGATATACAACTGCATCAATACCGGCGCTGTCCATTGACGCTATCACGTCGGCCAGGTACGCCTGCCGGCCGGGATGCTGCGGATAGTCGGGACAGGGCGGGTCAAAATCTCTTGGATGAACGTCGGCGGGATTGCCGCCAAAAAACTTCAGACGATCTTCGATGTACGGCGAATACTCGTTATTTTCCATGACATCCATCACGTCCTTAATCGGTGCATCAGCACCCAGTGACTTGAGGTACTCGTGCATGTCGTAGCGGAAGCGCACGCAGAAATTGCTGGCATTCATGTGTTGGTCAAGATTTTCGATAACAAAATCATCGACGATTTCGGCGCCGGCATGTTGCAGGTCGGCAAGCGCCTGCTCAAAAATCTTTGTAATCGCCGGATCCGCGTCTTCAGTATCGACCAGTGCTCGCAGAACCCCGATGCGCTTGCCCTGCAATGCGTTCTCATCCAGGAATTCCGTGTAGTCCTTTTCGACATGATTCATGCCCAGTTCGGTATAGGGATCAGCGGGATCGTAACCGGCGATCACGTTGAATACCCTGGCGCCATCGGTCACCGTCCGGGTCATCGGCCCCGCAATGTCGCGATCGAAGGCAAGCGGTATGACGCCGTCGCGGCTGGTCAGCCCCAGGGTCGAGCGAATGCCGAACAAAGCAAGATGGGACGCTGGTCCGCGGATCGAATTGCCGGTGTCCGAGCCCATGCCAATGACACCGAAACCTGCCGCTATGCCAGAAGCCGTGCCACCGCTGGAACCAGCCGGCACCCGGCTCAAATCATAGGCGTTGGCCGTGGTGCCATATGAGGAACTGATCGTCTGTTTCGGACTGAATGCCCACTCCGCCATGTTGGTCTTGGCAATGATGATGGCGTCTGCTTCCCTTAGCTTGCGCACCATGAACGCATCGTCAGGGGGCACACTGTCTTTCAGTGCGACAGAGCCACCGCTGGTGGGCATGTCGGCCGTATCGTAGTTGTCTTTTAGTAATACCGGAGCGCAGAAAAGTGACCCCAGGATTTCGCCGCCCGCGACTTTTCGATCAATTTCCTGCGCCCGGCTTACTGCGTTCGGGTTGCTGAAGATGATGGCATTCAGTCCCGAGGGCTTGTCATAGGCGTCAATCCGCGCGAGATAACCACTGACAATATCCTCACACGACGACGTGCCGGAGCGAATCGCCGACTGAACATCCGCGATGGTTGCTTCGGCAAATGTGAAAGGCGCATCGGTCTTGTCTGAAGAACAGGAAAGAATGCCGAGCACGAGTAATGCAGACAGGGAAAAGATTCTTGTGGATTCTTTGATAAATCGCATTTCTCGATCGCTCCATCGCCATGATTCTTGTAGCTTGAAGTTTGCGGCATTGATGATCGAGATTCCATAGTCAATGAAACATATGGCCGACCGCCAGGTCCCAGTCGATGCGGGCGTCGTCATACTTTGATACGCAGGTATTGGCATCGATAAACAGGTCTTCGTAGCGGTTGCGCATGCGTTCGCCCAGGTCGAAATTCAAGGGCAGGACCGGCATGCGACCGGCACGTGCAATGAGGATGCCTTGAGGATTGCGAAACTCGATCTTTGCTTGTGAATTTTTCGTGCAGGTGAAACCGCCCTCATGCACCAGGCGGTGGTGATGGCGGCAAAGTAATACAAGATTGTCGAGGCTGGTCTCGCCACCGTCGGCCCAGTGCTTGATGTGGTGGCCGTCGATGTAATATTGGTGGGTAC
>JADFGH010000180.1 GCA_022567775.1 Pseudomonadota bacterium
CCTGCTCTATTCGGTGGCCGGCGAATCGGGCATTGCCATTGCCGAGATTGACTGGGGCGAGTAAGGTCGTTGCCGTAATTGCAATTACTTGTCGTCGTGCTGGTCTCTGGTTCTCGGTATCTGGTACTCCTGGGCCAATATTTCAGACGCCTGAAGAGGAATCGCAATAATGAACTGGAATTTTTACCTGATCGTTTTCGTGGTGTTGTTTGGTTTTATCGCCATTTTGATGACGGTTCGTTATTTCGTTGGCAAGCGCCTGGAGAAAATCGAGAAAAGGCACCAGATGGAAGAGGAGGCGCGGCAGACGGCTGAGTCGAATTCAGGTCTCTGAGCAATCGCTCATAGATCCCGTAGTCTGAGAAAACGAAAATTTCCGGAAATACTTTAGTATTCACGAAGTACAAGTTAGGGTGGCGCCCACGATGCCGTACCTGGTGAGCAGGCTTCTACCTTTCGCATTGTTGTCTATTGCTGTCCAGGCAGGCGCGTCGCCGCTATTCGATGACAATGCGGCCATTGAGGTTGAACTGCGCGGCCCGATCGGGTCGCTGATCAAAAACAAGAAAGAGCGTAATGAGCTGCCCTTTGTGCTCAAAGCAAACGGCGTCGAACACCACGTCCAGGTCCGCGTTCGCGGCAAGAGCCGCTTGCGCGTGTGCGCCTTTCCGCCGTTGAGATTCAATTTTTCAACGCGCGACACAGAGCAGATGGTCTTTGCCGATCAGGACAAGCTAAAACTTGTCACGCATTGCCGGAGCAAGGATATCGCCGAAACTGATGCGCTCCAGGAATTCGCGGCGTACCGGATCTTCAATCTCATCTCGGACGTAGGATACAGAGTGCGCCTGCTGCACATTACTTACCGGGACACCGACGAGCGCCGTAAGAATGAAGTGATTGTGCGATATGGATTCTTAATCGAGGCGCAGGCTGAGTTAGCTGACAGGATTGGCGGACGTCCCGCAAAAGTCACCGGCGTATCACTTCGTTCGCTCGACGAAGATCAGGCAGCTTTAGTCTACGTCTTCCAATATATGATCGGAAATACTGACTGGTCATTGGCGAAGGCCGACGACGATGATGTCTGCTGCCACAACGGCGACATACTTGATATCGAAGCAAAGCGCTTCTATGTGCCATATGATTTTGATCTTGCCGGCCTGGTGAATGCCAAATATGCGTATCCGGATCCGGCACTCCCCATTCGGAAGGTGACGCAAAGGATGTACCGCGGTTATTGCGCACCACGGGACACCTTGCAGAGTGCCCTTGGCCTCATTAAAACGCGCCAGGCGGATATTCTGGGCGTGTTGAGCGAAATACCTGGTCTGCCGGAGGACGAGCGGGCAAAGAGCATCGGTTATCTCAATCAATTCTTTACGCGGGCCGAGGACGAGGAGAAAATGTTGCAGTCATTTGCAAAGCGCTGCCTGTAAAAGTGTATCGATTTACCGACAAACTGCGGTCCGGGCAGATACCAGCCAGACGCTGACCCCTGATTTCATTTTGGAGTATCCTTCACACTCAAGCAGTCAGGGTCAATTCGGAGACTAATGCGGAGGCAAAAATGGCAATGTTCAGGAAGGCAGACAGCGACGGTGAGCTGGACATAGCGTCACCACCAAAAATCGGACAGGCGCGGCCGATAAGAGCGAAAAACGTGTCGGTCATCGGGCCAACACTGGTGTTCAAGGGCGAGCTGTCGGCCGACGAAGACCTGGTGATTGAGGGCTGCATAGAGGGTACGATCGCCCATCACAAGAAGCACCTGACAATTGGCAAACAAGGTCGGGTCAAGGCAGACATTCACGCCGATTCCGTCATTATCGAGGGGCAACTCATCGGTGACATTTACAGTGAAGGGATTGTTTCGCTGGCCAAAGGTGCCGACGTTAGAGGAAATATTACCTGCGATCGGATCGTCATGGAGGACGGTGCACGGTTCAAAGGGAAAATAGACATGCGCGAACGGCCGAAGGCAATCGTGCCGAAGGAGCCTGTGCAGATTGAACCGGTCAAGACGGAAAAAGTTTCTGCATAGCGAGGCAACGCACTTGATGGAACGGCAAGTGCCGCAGTTCTTGCGGGCAGTCATTTTGTTCCTACTCGCTGTGCCGGCGCTTGCACATCATTCGTTTCCGGCGGAGTTCGACAAATCGCGTCCGGGCGAATTGAAGGGCACGATCGTCGGCGTCTGGTACAAGAATCCGCATGCGCGTTATCGGATGGAGGTAACGGCGGACGACGGCACTGTCGAGGAGTGGGACATCCAGACGACCAGCGTGACCAGTTTGCGTAGAGCAGGCTGGGGTCCTGATACGCTAACACTCGGCGAGACGGTTCGCGTCTGGGGCGATCTGGGCCACGGTGATTCCAAAAAACTCTTTATGCGGGGCATGGAAAAGGCCGACGGCAGCGAGCACCTTCCCATGGGACCCGTTCGAACGCGGAGCGAGCGCAACCGTGTAGACGCGAGCGCGGATAAGGAGTACGGCTACGCACAGGTAAATCCGGAGCATCCGTTCGATATCAGCGGGCCCTGGCATAATGGCTACAAGTTCCAGTTGACGGTTGACGACCTGGAGCCAAAACCCACGCCATTTACCGCGGAGGGCAAGCGCGTGTTTGAGGCAACCGAATCGTGGCACGATGATGTGCTGCGCTGCATGCCGCTTGGTTTGCCGCGTACGTTCGGCTCGCCCTACGCGATGGAAATCGTTGATGCCGGTAGCCACTACCTGGTCGTGCACGAACAGAACAACATGCCACGGTGGATATGGATGGACGGGCGCTCGCTGCCACAGGATTTGCCGGCAAGCTCGATGGGCTTCTCGGTTGGTCATTGGGAGGAGGATGTACTGGTCATCGAGACCACGAATCTGACCGCCGGCGCGCTGGACGGGTCCTTACTGCCAATGTCGGGTGAAGGCACGCGAATCGTAGAGCGCTGGGCATTCAGCGAGGACCGCCTGACGACGGATCGTACGATGACAATTTACGATCCCTATTACTCGAAACCGCTGGTCCGGCAGCGTGGCTCTGCCCGGCGCGATTCACTGCAAGTGTTCGAACCCGCGCCCTGTGATCCCGACGGTTATTTCCGCGATCTGCTCGAAGCCGGGCGGCTCGAACAACACCTCGCGCAATAACAAGTTATAAAGTTATGCCCGGCACCTGATCTGCGCGGATTTTAGCTCCAGTCCGGGTTATGGCCTGACTCTCACATACTTCTGCAACTTCCTGGGCCTGGGTTCTCCTGCGTACAGATTGCCTGCGCGATCAACGGCAACAAACTCCGCACCATTTCCGGCAGCGTTGCGCGGGTCTCCCCACTGGTAGAGTACGAACGCGTTCACCCAGCCTGTCTCGGCATCGCCGATTCTGATGCCCATCTCCCAACCCGGATTTTGCACGTTATCTGATTCGGAATCCGCTACATAGATTTGCTCGCGCTCGTCGAAAAAGATGCCGCTCGGCCGCCCGAATTGGGTCCATGTGGCGAGAAAAGTCCCGTCCTGTTGGAAAATCTGGATTCGATTGTTCGACCGATCGGCTACGAACAGACGGCCGCGGGCATCAATGGCGAGCGCATGCAGTGTCCGAAACTCGCCGGGACCATAGCCGGTCTTGCCCCAGGCCTTGATGAACGTTCCGTCACTCGAGAATTTAACGATGCGATTATTCGTATCATCGGCATGCCCGTCGGCGACGAAAACGTCGCCGTTATCGGCCACGACAACATCGCTTGGTGCGTTAAAACTGTCTGCACCGCCACCGGGCACGCCCGGTGTTCCCAGCGTCATCAGCACCTTGCCACCAGGACTGAACTTGATCACCTGATGCCCCCTGCTGCCCTCAGGGGTTCGCGCAGCGGCGACTGCGTCGGTCACCCACACGTTGCCGTCCGGATCGACATCAATTCCGTGCGGCCATATGAATAGCCCACTGCCGAAGCTCTGTACCACGTTGCCGTCCAGGTCGAACTTGAGGATCGGGTCCAGATCCGAATCGAGACACTCGTTACCAAAACGGGCAGGATCGGTGGCATCGCACCTCACCACCGCCCAGACATGTTTGCCATCGGGGTCCATCGCTACTCCACCGACTGCCCCCATCTGCCGGCCATGCGGTAGCTGCGCCCAGCCAGCAACGGCGCGATACGGATTCGGCAGAGATTGGGAAAAGGCGGAAACCGTGGAGCCGAGCAGTATTATGGGCAGCAAAGCCCTCAGTATTTTTGCCGAATGTATTCGTTTGAGTCGCCTGGACATAGTCGTCTCCGCAAGTAAATGAACTGCCGCCGCGTCGTATGACGACAGTATAGGGAATTCGGGATCACACCATGGCAGGCGCATGAAGAACCTGCATTTTTTCGTTTACGACGCTCGGGCAATGCCCATCTGGCTGAACACCTGTCGTGACAGCCAGCTGTTGGCGTCCGCCAGGTCCAGGATCACGTCGAAGTGATTGCGGTCTGCGATTTCGCTGAGCGTCACGGGAATGTCCGCGTCCTGCAGAACGCGTTGATATTCGTCTGTCTGCCGCTTGAATTCGTCGGTCTCGTTGTCGCCATAGGCGAGTATTACCGGGCAAGGATTGACCAGGCTGTGGCGAAGCGGGCTGTTCCGCTCGGCTTCGCTGGTATCCATGCCCATTACCTCGTTTACATAGCTCAAGCGCACGGGTTCAAGGTCATAGAGGCCGCTGACGGCGCAGACGCCTTTTATGACATCGCGTGGCAGCCCGAACTGCGGCCAGTCCGTGAGCAGCATCATCATGGCAAGATGCGCCCCGGCGGAATGGCCGGACAAATAGATGCGATCACGATCGAAACCCCATATGCCAGCATTTTGGTACAACCACGCTATTGCCCGCCGGTTCTCCTCGACGATGCCGGTCAGGTTTTGCCGCGGCGCCAGCGTGTAGTTAACTGCAGCGAAAAAGCTGCCGCGCTGCTGGAACATTGGCGCGGCAAAACACGATTCATCTTTGCTCAGCAACTGCCAGTAGCCGCCATGGATAAATACGTGTAACGGCGCCGAGCCCGACTCTGCAGGCAGAAAAAGGTCCAGTGTCTCCTCGGCGCCTGCACCGTAACGCAGGTCCGCTTCGCACGCGTTGTCTTGCAACGCGTCGCTTTTGGCCACCTTGCTGGTGCGCGCGTATTCATCCAGGTAGACATCGAGGTCATCGATGCAACTGCTGGGAGAGTATTCCCGGTCGAGTGTGCTCTGGTCGAAGGTAGAATAAATTGGCATCTTCGCTGGTTCGCAAACGCGTTGTTTATTCGCCTAATGCAGCGAGTTGGTCGGCCTGATATTCGTTGATCAGTGGATCGATGATCTGGCTGAGGTCGCCTTCGAGGATTTCCGCAAGCTTGTACAAGGTGAGATTGATGCGGTGGTCGGTCACCCGGCCCTGCGG